>NZ_JBICXB010000005.1:0-262395 GCF_043200055.1 Streptomyces sp. NPDC048496
CGGATGGCCTGGTCCGCCAGCGGGCCGACCAGGGCGGCCGACCTGGTGGGGGCGCCGCCCGTCAGCAGCAGCGTCGGAGCAGCGGCGCCCCGTTCCCGGCCTGCGGCCCGCAGGAGATCGGCGACGGGCAGTGAGTTGGTCACCACCGTGAGACGGGGGACGTGCAGGAGTCGCTCCGCCACGGCGTAGGACGTCGTCCCCGCGGAGATCGCGACCACGCTTCCCGGTTCCACGAGGGCGGCCGCAGCCGCGGCGACGGCCGCCTTGGCCGTCGATTCGAGCGTGAACTTGGCCTCGAACCCCGGCTCGTCGGCGGTGGTCCCGGATGTCGCCACGGCGCCGCCGTACACCTTCTCCACGGAGCCGGCGCGGGCCAGGGCGTCCAGGTCGCGGCGGATGGTCATGTCCGAGACCCCGAGCTGGTCGACGAGGTCGGCCACCCGTACGGCTCCGTCGCGGCGCACGATGTCGAGAATCAGTGCCCTTCGCTGGGGTGCGAGCAGTCCTGCGTCCGTCACGAGCCCATCCCTGATCGTCTGTGTGCCGAATCCACCATGAACGTCACGATGGACACACGGAAAGCATCACAATTCAACAAATCCAGATTACCGCAAGGCCGGGCAGCGTGGCCCCGGCCGTCCGGTGCGGACCTCGTCAACCGATCCGACCGGCTCCCACCTCGGCCTGTGTTCTTCGGCAGGTGAGGTTCCAGCGAAGCCCATTCGTCATCAGAAAGATCACCCCCACACCGAACGGAGCGACCGGCCGAGAGGCGGGTTACCCGACCCATCCCGCGCTCGACGTCGACCGCCCGGCCAACTGCCGTGCCCGGACGCCCCGACAGGCCCTCGGCACGGAAAAGATCTTTCCCATGCTCGCCTCGTCCGGTACGGTCGCGGAGTTGTTTTCGCTGCTGGGAGCCCATGAGCTGCGCGCGTGGCCCCGGCGGCCCGCCAACTGAGAGCAGGTTTCTTTATGGCATGTCGTATCGGTGAGCTTGTGCTCGGTTGCCGCGACCCCGAACTGTTGGCGCAGTTCTGGTGCGAGGTCCTGGGCTACGTCGTGGTCGGCCGCGAGGAGGGCTGCGTGGAGATCGGGACGCCGGAAGGGTTCGGCGGTCCGCAGCCCACGATCTTCTTCAGCGTCCGGGACGAGCCGGAGCCGGGGAAGTCCCGGCTGCACATCGACGTCAACCCCACCGACCGCGACCAGGACGCCGAGCTCGAACGCCTCCTGAAGCTCGGTGCCCGCCGGGCCGACATCGGCCAGGCCAGGGACGAGCAGTGGCATGTCCTGGCCGACCCCGAGGGCAATGAGTTCTGCCTGCTCAAGGCCCGCATCAAGCCGCTCTGACGCTCGTCCGAGGCTCATCGGTCATGCCACGGCCTGCGGTGCCCCCGCGGCCGCGGCATGATCCGCCGGACAGCCCCTCAACAAGATCTTCATGAGTCTTCTAGGCCCTGTCCAGTTCCTGCGCGATGCGGCGCGAGGGTCGGAACGTGTAGAGGTCGAGAATGTCGGGGGCGTCCGCGAGGCCGGGGCCGCCCGCCTCGACCCAGGTGACGATGTCGGCGACGGCATCCGGGTCGTTGACCAGGCCGAGCCAGACCGGGCGGCCACCCGCCCTCCTGCCCTCGGCCGACGGCTGCACGACGATCACATTGGCCTGTTCGCACGCGTCCAGACATTCGACGGCCCGCACCGTGGCGATCTCGCCGAGTGACCGGCGCAGCGTGGCGAGCTGTCCGGCATGGTCCACGTCCGGGATCTTCGGCGTACCGCAGCAGCAGCCGCGGCAGACGCTGACGGTGGGGTGGGGCGCGCCCTGGGTGGGCGCGGCGGCCTTGCGCGTGCGGCGGCTCATGCGGGAACGCTCCAGGTGGTGGCGCGGATGATCACCGTGGGACTCTATCGAGCACTCTCCGCAATCGAACACCTGCACCCCATCTCGCGGCGGTCGAGTGAACCGGTGAGGTAAGGTAGGTGGTCGCGAAGGGGAGTAGCCCCGCAAACCGGTCGTCGACACACTGGAACCCCCGGGTTCCCGGTGGCCGGGCTCGTGGATCATTACGGGCGGGCGAGACCTTCGGTCAGGTATGACACGCCCGCACCCTGTGGGCGCTGCAGTCATGCCGGGCCGAGTGGTCCTCCGAAAAGCCCGAGTGGCGCTTCGCGGAAAGGCCCGGGCCCGGCTCTCACAGAAAGCCACCCGGAATGCATCTCGACCCCCTGGCGATCGTCACCGCCTTCGGGCTGATCTTCCTCGCGGAGCTCCCCGACAAGACCATGTTCGCGTCGCTGGCCATGGGCACGCGCATGCGGCCGCTCTACGTCTGGTTCGGCACGTCGTCCGCGTTCCTCGTGCATGTCGCGATAGCCGTCGGCGCGGGCGGTCTGATCGGGCTGCTGCCCGACTGGATCGTCAAGCTCGTCTCGGCCGCCCTCTTCGCGTTCGGCGCGTTCATGCTGCTGCGTGCCGGGGGCGGCGACGGCGACGAGGAGAGCGAAACCAGGACCGTGACCGGCTTCTGGCCGGTCTACTCGACCGCGTTCATGGCGGTGTTCATCAGCGAATGGGGTGACCTCACCCAGATCACCACCGCCAACCTGGCCGCCAGCAACGGCACCTGGTCCACGGCCATCGGGTCCGCGGCCGCCCTGATGTCCGTCTCGGCGCTGGCGCTGGTCGCCGGGCGCTTCATCGCCAAGCGGGTGCCGCTCAAGACGGTGCAGCGCATCGGTGGCCTGTGCATGCTGGGGCTGGCGATCTGGTCGGTCGTCGAGATCTTCATGGCCTGAGCCGGTTCCATATCGCAGCCACCACGAAGCCCGACGGCCGCCCCGTGCGTCCGCCGGGCTTCGGCGTGTCCGGAGCCCGGTCTAGAAGAGCGCCGGTGTGTCGCCCTCCGTGCCGTTCTCGAAGGCCAGCAGCCGCTGCTTGCGATCGAGTCCGCCGCCGTAGCCGGTGAGGCTGCCCGACGCTCCGATGACCCGGTGGCAGGGGACGATGATCCCGACCGGATTCTTGCCGTTCGCCAGGCCCACAGCGCGGGAAGCACCCGGCTTGCCCAGGTTTTCGGCGAGTTCCCCGTACGAGCGTGTCTCGCCGTACGGGATCGACCGGAGCTGCTCCCAGACGCTGCGCTGGAACGGGGTGCCGTCCAGGTACAGGGGCAGGTCGAACTCCCGCAGCTCGCCCGCGAAGTAGGCGTCCAGCTGGCGGATCGTCTCCGTGAAGGGGTGCGGGTCCGGGTCGCCGAAGGTTTCCTCGGGCGGGCGGTGCCGCTGCCCGGTCATATAGAGGCCCGAGAGGACGCCGTCGGTGGCGACGAGGGTCAACGGACCGTACGGGCTGTCGACGACCGTGTGCTGCCGGGTCGCGGCGCGTGTCGCAGTCATGAGTGAACTCCCTTATACGGGAAGGTGATTGATCGGGTGATCGTCGACGGTCCAAAGATACTGGACCGCGTACGCCCGCCAGGGACGCCAGGCCGCCGCGCGTGCGGTCAGGGCCGCGGGGGTCGACGGGAGGCCGAGTTCCTCCGCCGCCCGCCGGATGCCGAGGTCGGTGGGGAGGAAGGCGTCCGGGTCGCCGAGCGCTCGCATCGCGATGACCTCGACGGTCCAGGGGCCGAAGCCGGGCAGGGTGATCAGTTCGGCCCGGGTCCTCTCCCAGTCGGTGTCGGTGCCGAGTTGCAGCGCGCCTTCGGCGAGTGCGCCGACGAGGGTCGTGAGGGTGGTGCGACGGCTGCGTGGCAGCGCGAGCTGCTCGGGGTCGAGCCCGGCGAGCGCTTCCGGGGTCGGGAAGAGGTGGGTGAGACCGCCCTCGGGGTCGTCGACGGGGACGCCGTGGGCGGTGACCAGGCGGGCCGCGTGGGTGCGGGCGGCAGCGGTCGAGACCTGCTGGCCGAGCACCGCCCGTACGGCGAACTCCGCCCCGTCGACGGTGCGCGGCACCCGCCGCCCCGGCGCCTTGTCGACCAGCGGGGCGAGCAGCGGATCGGCCCGCAGTTGATCGTCGACGGCCACCGGGTCGGCGTCCAGGTCGAGCAGCCATCGGCAGCGGCTGATGGCGAGGGTGAGATCGCGCGGGTCGGTGAGCGAGAGCCGGCACGCGATGTGGTCGGGGCGCGGAGTGAGGGCGACGATGCCGTGCCCGTACGGGAGGGTGAGCGTCCGGCGGTAGGCGCCGTCGCGCCACTCCTCGACGCCGGGGACCGCGGTCGCGGCGAGGTGGCCGAAGAGGTTGGAGGGATTGAGCGGGGCCCGGTACGGCAGCCGAAGCGTTATCACTCCCGGCGTCGCCGGCGGTTTCGCGGACCGGGCGGCGCGGGTGCGCAGTTCGCTCGGCGCGAGCGCGAAGACCTCACGGACGGTGTCGTTGAAGGTACGGACGGACGAGAACCCGGCCGCGAACGCCACGTCGGCCATGGCGAGTTCGGTCGTCTCGATGAGCAGCCGGGCGGTCTGGGCGCGCTGGGCGCGGGCGAGGGCGAGCGGACCGGCACCCAGCTCGGCGAGCAGCTGCCGCTCGATCTGCCGGGCGGAGTAGCCGAGCCGGGCGGCCAGCCCCGGCACACCCTCGCGGTCGACGACCCCGTCCCCGATGAGCCGCATCGCACGGGCGACGGAGTCGGCGCGGGCGTTCCACTCGGGGGAGCCGGGGCTGGTGTCGGGCCGACACCGTTTGCACGCCCGGAACCCGGCCTGCTGGCAGGCAGCGGCACTGGGGTAGAAGGTCATGTTCTCTACCTTGGGCGGCACGACGGGGCAGCTCGGACGGCAGTAGATCCTGGTGGTCAGGACCGCCGTGAAGAACCAGCCGTCGAAGCGGGCGTCCTTGGACTGGACGGCCCGTACGCAGCGCTCGGTGTCGGTGTACATGGCTCAAGCATGAGCCACCCGACCGCGCCGGACTGGCGGAAATCCGACATCAGCCTTGCGCTGCCAGGGCCTCTTCGAACTCCGTGTACGCACGTTCGTCGAACAGGACGAATCGCACCTCCTCCACCGGAGCTCCCGCCTCCGCCAGGACCGTGCGGACGGCGATCCGCGCGCCGTCGTCCAGGGGCCAGCCGTAGATACCGGTCGAGATCGCGGGGAAGGCGACGGTCCGCGCACCCAGCCCGGCGGCCACCCGCAGTGATTCCCGGTAACAGGAGGCCAGCAGCGCGGAGCGGTCCTCGGCGCTGCTCCATACCGGCCCGACCGTATGGATCACCCATCGGGCGTCGAGCTTCCCGGCCGTGGTCGCCACCGCCTGACCGGTCGGTAGCCCTTTTCCGTACTGCGAGGCGCGCAGCTCGCGGCAGGCGGAGAGGATCTCCGGGCCGCCGCGCCGGTGGATCGCGCCGTCGACTCCGCCGCCGCCGAGCAGCGAGGAGTTCGCGGCATTGACGATGGCGTCGACGGACTGCAGGGTGATGTCGCCGCGGACGAGGGTCACCGTGACGGGCGGGGGTGTGCGCATGCTCCCATCATGCCGTCCCCGGGGCTGCTCCGCGGGACGGGAACCCCGCCGTACCGCGTTCACCGGCAGGCCGCCGGGTGTGCCGCATGACCGGCCGGCCGGGCAGGACGCCGGTGGCCGAGGTTCGCGGGGCGGTGTGCTCGGGTGCCTTGCCCCGCAGCCTCGTCGGCCTGCCCTCAGGTCGCACGGAGCCTGCGCCACACCGCCTTCGCCGCGTGGTGGCCGGACATCCCGTGCACGCCGGGCCCGGGCGGGGTGGCCGAGGAGCACAGGAACACCGCCGGGTGCGCCGTCGCGTACGGCACGCGGGCGAGCTTGGGCCGGAGCACCGTCTGCAGACCGGCGAACGCACCGCACGCGATGTCACCGCCGACGTAATTGGCGTTGCGCGCGGCGAGTTGCGGAGGGCCTGCGACGGCGCGGGCGAGCACCAGATCACGGAAGCCGGGGGCGAACCGCTCCAACTGCCTCTCGATGACCTCGGTGGCGTCGCCCTCCCAGCCCGCCGGGACATGTCCGTACACCCAGAAGACGTGACGGCCCTCGGGCGCGCGGGACGGGTCGACCAGGCTGGGCTGTGCGGTGATCAGGAACGGCACGCTCGGGTCGCGGCCCGCCACGGCTGCCCGCATCGCGCTGTCGATCTCGCCTGCCGTGGGCCCGACATGGACCGTGCCGGCCCGCCGGGCCTCCTTCGCGGTCCAGGGGACGGGGCCCGACAGCGCATAGTCGATCTTGAAGCAGGAGGCGCCGTACCGGTAGTCGCGGTAGGCCTGGCCCAGTCCGGCGATCCGCGCGAGGGCGGTCGGCGAGGTGTCGAAGACATAGGCGCGGGCGGGCGGGAGCTCGTCGAGGCGCTTGACCTCCGTGCCGGTACGGATCGTGCCGCCCAGTTCACGTACGTACGAGGCGAGGGCGTCGGAGATGGCCTGTGAGCCGCCGCGCGGCACCGGCCAGCCGTTCTCGTGAGCGGCGACGGCGAAGAGCAGCGCGATGCCGCCGGTCGCAAGGCCGCTGGTGGGGGCTATGGCATGGGCGGCGAGTCCGGCGAACAGGCCGCGCGCCTTCGCGCCCCGGAACCGGCGGGCGAGGAGCGTGGCGGGCTGGATCGCGTCCAGCCCGAACCGGACCCAGCGGTACGGATCACGCGGCAGCCCGATCCACGGCGTGCGCAGGAAGTCCTCCGCGAGCGTGTCCCAGTGGCCGAGGTACGGGGCGAGCAGCCTGCGGTACGCCCCCGCGTCCTGCGGTCCGAGCGACATGGCGCTCTCCCCCACCGAACCGGTGAGCACGGCGGCGGAGCCGTCCGGGAAGGGGTGAGCGAGCGACAGCTCGGGCTGGAGCCACTCCAGGCCGTGCCGGGCGAGCGGCATCCGGGCGAACGCGGGCGAGCCGATGCCCAGCGGATGCACGGCTGAACACGGGTCATGGCGGAAGCCGGGGAGTGTGAGCTCCTCGGTACGGGCGCCGCCCCCGACCGTCTCCTGCGCCTCGAACACTTCCACGGAGAAGCCCCGGCGGGCCAGTTCGGCTGCGGCGGTCAGTCCATTGGGGCCCGCCCCCACGACGACGGCATCGAGCATCGATGGCACCTTCGGACTCCTTCGTCAGCCGACGGCAAGAAACTCCAGGATATTCCGCTGCGCCGACAGCCGAACCGCGGGTACCGTCCGGGCCGATGAATACGGAGTCGGCAGCAGAACGAGTTCGCGCATCGATGGTCGACGACATGGCGGCCCGGCTGACCGCGGTGTCCGGTGTCCGGGCCGTCGCCCTCGGCGGCAGCCGCGCCCGCTCGACGCATCGCCCGGACTCCGACTGGGATCTCGGCGTCTACTACCGCGGGACACTCGACCTGGTCGCCCTGACCGCACTCGCCTCTCAGGCGCAGGGCTCCCCGGTGGAGGTGGCCGGTCCGGGCGGCTGGGGTCCATGGGTCGACGGCGGCGCCTGGCTGCGGATTGACGGCACGGCGGTGGACTGGATCCTGCGCGATCTGGACCGGGTCGAGAGCGTCTGGTCCGACTGCCGCGAGGGCCGCTTCGAGGTGGGCGTCCAGCCCGGCCATCCGCTGGGCTTCTGGTCGCCCTGCTATCCGGGCGAGGTCGCCCTGGGCCGCGTACTGGCCGACCCCTACGGCGAATTGACGGAACTTCAACAGCAGACGCGCGACTATCCGGAACTCCTGCGCAGGGCGCTGTGCGACGCCGCGTGGGAGGCGGACTTCTCCGTCACGGCGGCACGCAAGTCGGCGGTCTCCGGGGACACGCTCCATGTCGCGCTCTGTCTGTCGCGGGCATTCGGCATTCTGGCGCAGGCTCTCCACGCCCACCACCGCACCTGGTGCCTGAACGAGAAGGGGGCGCTGGCCGCGGCCGCGCTGCTGCCGGAGACTCCGGCGGACTTCGCCGAGCGGGTCGGTGGGGCGCTGCGCGGCCTGGACTCGGCCGCGGTGGAGACGGCGGCGTCCGTGGCGCGCGATGTGCGGGCGGTTCTCGGGTGGGAAAGGGGCTCCGCCGGGGACCGGGCCCGGTCTAGGATCCCGGCATGATCGCCGAACTTCAATGCGTGGTGCTCGACTGCCCCGATCCCGTACGTCTGGCCGAGTTCTACCGGTCGGTCCTCGGCGGCCGGCTCAACGAGCCGGACCGGCGGTGGGCGCTCGGCGAGAACTGGACGACGCTGCACACCGACGCCGGTCTCGTCCTGGCGTTCCAGCGGGTCGCGGACCACCGGCCGCCGCAGTGGCCGGACCCGGCGCGGCCCCAGCAGTTCCACTTGGACTTCGGTGTGCCCGATCTGGACGCGGCGCAGGCGGAGGTCGTCGCGGCGGGCGCGACCGTGCTCGACGACGGGAGCGAGGGCGGGAGCGAGGGCGGGGAGGCGGACGCGGAGCGGGCGGAGCGGCCGTGGCGGATCTATGCCGATCCGGCTGGGCACCCGTTCTGCCTGGTGCTGCACCGGGTGGCGTAGCCGCTGCCGCTCAGTCGTGCCGGATGGCGGTGGCACAGCGTGCGAGCAGGTCGCGCAGGGCGTCGCGTTCCTCCGGGGTGAACGCGTCGGCAAGTCGGCGTTCTCGATGCGTACCGCCTGCTCGTCGGCGATCCGCAGCGCTTCCCGGCCTGCTTCGCTCAGCCAGGTCTCCAGCATCTTCTGATGCCACGGGTGCGCCGACCGGGCCACCGGACCTCGTTCTTCGGGGCCCGGCCCGCCGCGGTGACCCGCGCGCTCATCGCCTGACCGGGACCGCCTGGGAAGGTCAACCCCCGGCGCGCAGCGCCGCCAGGATCCGTTCGGCCGTCGCCTTGTCGCGGGCGGCCGTGAACGGCAGGTCGTTGCCCCCGGCGATGCGGAACGGGGCACCCGAGAGCGTGGCCTGGGCGCCGCCCGCCTCGGTGACCAGGAGCAGGCCCGCCGCATGGTCCCAGGCGTACTCCCAGTTGAAGGCGACCGCGTCCTGGTCGCCGCGGGCGACGGCCAGGTATTCGAGGCCCGCGGAGCCGCACGGACGGGCGTGGATGCCGTCGACGAACAGGCCCAGCAGGGCCCGCTTCTGGGCTTCGGTGGTGTAGTCGGGGTGCGACATCGCGACTTCGAGTGCGGCGCCGGGCGCGGGCGATCCGGAGCGTATCGGCACACCGTTGAGTACGGCTCCCCGGCCGCGTACCGCGACCGCCATCTCGTTCAGTGCCGCGGCGTACGTCCAGGAGGCAAGGAGTTCGCCATGGTGGGCGAGGGCGACGAGGGTGCAGAAGCCGGGCTCGCCGCGGACGAACTGGCGGGTCCCGTCGACCGGATCGACGATCCAGACCGGTGCGTCGCCGTCCAGGGCGTCGTACACCTTCGGATCGGCGTGGACCGCCTCCTCACCGACGACCACCGAACCGGGGAGCAGCCGCGTCAGGGACGCCGTGAGGTGTTCCTCGGCAAGGCGGTCGGCGGTGGTGACGAGGTCGTGCGGGCCGCTCTTCTCGACGATCTCGTGTGCGGCGAGCTGCCGGTAGCGCGGCATGATCTCGGCGGCGGCCGCTGCGCGGACCGCCTCCTCGACCTCGGTCAGGTCCCCGGCAAGAAAGTCATCGATCATGGCTCCAGCTAAGCACGGTCCACCGGGAACCCGACGACCTGGTCATGACGCGCAGGTGGCCGGTCAGCGACCGACGGCTTATCCCTGCATGCCGCGGGGGGTTCGCGGCGGCGGAGAGCACCCCGGTCTCCGGATCGCGGGCGACGGCGCATATCCGCCCTTCCGGCCACGGGTCGCCCACGGTGACGTCATGGCCGCGGCGGCGCGCCTCCTCGACGACCACCGGACCCATGCGCTCCTCGACGGTGACGCTGCCGGGCCGCATGCCGCGCGGGAAGACCGAGCCGGGGGAACTGTCGTTGTGCCAGTTGGGAGCGTCGATGGCGCCCTGCAGGTCGAGTCCGCCGCGTACCTCGACGCGCAGGGCGACGGCGAGGAAGAAGTGCACCGATTCGCCCTCCGGACGGTCACGGAAGCCGGTACGGGACAGCTCTTCGGAAATCGACCATTCCTTGGAACAGCAGGAAGCGGACACACGCCCAGCGGCTAGGTTCGACACATGTCACGGACCGGCACAGCTCTTCTACTCCTGAACGCCGCCTTGATCCTCCTGGCTCTGACGGCCGTCCACCGGTACCTGTTCCGGCGCCTCGTCAAAGACGTCTCCCACGAGGGCTCCCCCTGGCGGCGTGCCGGCACGGTGCTGGTGTGGCTGCTCTCGGCGACCACAGCGGTCCTGCTGTTCGCCGGGCCCGCCGAGCCGCCGTTCGAGATCACACGGGTCCTCACCCCGGCGGGTGAGGTCTGGCTGCCGCTGCTGATGTACCTCACCCTCGCGCTGCTCCTGGGCGAACTCGTCCGCCTCCTGCTCCGCCGGGGCCTCACCCGACGGGCCGCCACACCGTCGCCGGACGACCCCGACGCCCCTGACGGGAAGGCCCCCTCCCGGCGGCTCTTCGTCGCGCGCACCGTCGCGATCGGCGCCACCGCCTTCGCCACGGCAGGCGTCGCCGCCGGGGCAGGCGGAGACCCGGGCGTACAACCTCCGGGGACGCGCGGCGTCGAGCTCTCGCTGCCCTTCACCGGGCTGTGGCGCGCCAGGAACAGCCCGGCACGGCGGATTCCAAGTCATGGGACCGAGATGTTCGGCAGCAGTCACGCCATTGACTTCATCGGCGTGGACGACCGCCACCGCACGGCCGGCCACCGCAGTTGGCGGACCTTCTTCGCCACCGAACCGCCCGAGCTCTTCCACAGTTTCGGCCGACCGGTCCTGGCTCCCGCCGCCGGCACCGTGACCGCGGCCCACGACAGCGAGCCCGACCACGAGGCACGCCGGTCACAGCTCGCCCTGATGCCGTACATGCTGGGCCAGGCCGCACGGGTACGCCGAGGGGCGAACGCCATCGCAGGGAACCATCTGATCATTTCGCTGTCGGAGCACGGCCCCTACATCGCCCTGGTGCACCTCAAGTCCGGCTCCCTCCAGGTGTCCGCCGGACAGCGAGTGGTGGCCGGCCAGCACCTCGCGAACTGTGGCAACTCCGGCAACTCGACCCAGCCCCATGTGCACATGCAGGTCATGGACAGCTCCGACCTCTCGGTCGCCCGAGGCATGCCGATGCTGTTCCGGCGCTTCCGTGAATGGCCCGGCGGCCCGGGTGGGGATTCCCGGGTCAGGGAGTTGGCTGTGCCGGACGAAGAGGCGGTCGTGGAAGCGCTTCCCGCCCCGGCCCGGGACTGACCGGTCCCACTCGTCCGTCGGCCGGCCGGCCCGGTTGCCGGGCGCGGCGCGCGGTGCGCCGCCAGCATGGCGGCGAGCCCCCACGAGCAACCTCCCCCCGTGCCGCGACCGCGACCTCGACCGACCCCGACGTGTTCATGAACGCGGAAGTACCGCTCCGGCGCACGGCAGTTGACGGGACCGCGCCCCGCCCGTCGGCCCCCATCCCGGAACCCGTCAACGGCCGGTGCACCGTGGCAGACTACGGTCATGACTGAAGCCGTGAAGGGCCCCGCCAGCTACTTTCCGTCGATCGAGAAGACGTACGGCCGGCCTATCCCGGAGTGGAAGGACCTCATCCGGTCCTCGCCCCTGACCAAGCACATGGAGCTGGTCTCCTGGCTCAAGGCCGAGCACGGCCTCGGCCACGGCCACGCCAACGCCCTCGTCGCGCACACCCTCGCGGAGGACAAGGGCAAGTAACGGCGCCGTGATCGCCGGAACGCCTCGACGCTCACGGCTCGCCTGGCCAGGATGGAAGAATTACACGAAATGGCCGGGTCTCCGGCGGCCTCCATGCCGTCCTCGACAGCGGCTTCGGCCTCGGCTACGTCCGCTACCTCATACCCGAGCTGTCCCACCATCCGGCGCTTGCGCAGCGCGTCGCGGTTCGGGTTGGAGTCGTAGCCCTTGTCGCCGAGCAGGGCGTCGGGTTGGCGGCGGGGCCCGCCGGGTCGGCCGAGTCGCCGCCCGCCCCTGGCCTGGAAGTGAGGGTGGCCGACGATGCGCAGCTCGGGGTCAGCGTCCGCTGCGGGGCCCCGACTGGCCTGGTGAAGGACACCGATGCGCCGGACGGCGCGGTGCTGGTGGCCCGTTGATACCGAATTGGCCGTCAAGATCCACCGCTGCGCGCGGAAAGAGAACTGCCGTGGTCAAGAAGCACGGGAGGAAGCAGCACGCCCATCAGAAAGTCGGCGCGCACCGGGGTCTCACGCCAGTCGGCGGCCGCCGGTTGCGTCGCCCCATATCGCCGGGGAGACGCCCCAAGTGCGCCTCAACTCCTCCACATTGGTCTTCGGATCGCTATGCGTAGGGGGGTGGGGGGATGGACCCGATCGCGCTCGCGGCAGGAACCGCCTTGGTGAGCGCCATGGCAACGGATGCATGGCTGCAGGCGAGGTCTGCGACGGTAGCAATGTGGCGCCGGATACGTCCGGACCACGCCGATCGTCCTCAGCGACCGGGGGATCCCTCGAAGCGACCGTGATCCGCGAACTCGCCGAGGAGACCGGCCTGACCGCCCGGCTGGACGACGTCACGCTCCTGGGCACGCTCGTCGACCACGTCGAGGACGTCGTGGGTCACCGTCGGCGCCATCGTCAACGCCTGGCGGGGCCAGCCGGCCACGCAACCGGACGAGAGCGTCGGCGACTGGGCCTGGCACCCCCTGGACCAACTGCCCGACGACCTGTTCGTGTGCAGCGCCCAGATCCTCACCGCCTGGCGCCCCGACCTGCCCATCGACCACACCCCCGCGCACTTCACCCCCTACGCCTACCGCACACCGCGCTCGGTGACCGCGGTGGACGACATCGCATGAACGATGATGGCGACAAGCCTGGGCTGTGCTGCCGCGATGGGATCCATTCCGCTGGCGGCCGCATACGGCCAACTGGCCCTGACGCAGCTGTGAGTGGCAGCATTCCCCGTCGGCTCCTGCCACGTCGTCGGTATGGCAGCAAGCCTGTCCTCCATCCCCCACCTTCTTCCGCCGCACCGGCTTTTGGAGGCCATCGCCAAACTGGCCAGCGCCAACACGCTGGCCGACATCGGCGGCCCGGCACTCGCAGGAGCGCTGATCGGGCTGATCGGAGCCGCCCGCACGGTCGCCGCCGACGGGGTCTCCTACCTTGTCACCGCCTGGTGCACCCTGCACATCCGCACCTCCGAGCCCGCCCCGCGTCCGCGCACAGCCGCACCGTCGCTGCGCAGCGAAATCCGCGCCGGCCTCGCATACACCTGGCGCCATCCGGCGATCAGCCCGCTCGTGACCACGAACGCCATCACGTCCACCGTCCTGGCCGGCACGGCCGCGCACGTCGGCCGGGCGGCGGCTCAGGCCTGCCCGCGCTCCGCCCGGTCGCGGACCTCCGCCAGCAGTCGCCGTACGAGCTTCCCGTGCGCCCCCGAACCGATCACCAACTGCCGGTAGGCGAAGCCGAGCGGCCCCGGGGACACGGCGTACGTACCGGCGACCAGGACCGTCCCGGAGCCGTCCGGCCGCGGCACCAGCTCGAACAGCAGCGTGTACCGGGACAGGAAATGCCGGCCCGCAAGGACCGCCCGGCGGCCCGGCGCCGACTCCACCACGCGCATGCCCGGCAGCGTCGAACCCTCCACGAGCGCGGGCCCCGAGGCGGCCGCCGGCTCCGCCCGGACCAGCCGCGCGTACGCCTCGCTGCGCCCGCCGCGCTTCCGCCCGACCACCTCGGTCAGGGCCCGCCACACCTCGGCCGCGCCGGCCGCGACCGGCACCCGGTGCTCGTCCACGAAAGGCAGCCCGAAATCGGCGCCCCCTGGCGCCCCACCCGGCCCCGCTCCCCGCGTACCCGGCGTGTCCGCCCGTCCGTGCCGCCCACTCACAGCGCCACCTTCCCCGCGACGATCCGCGCCCACGCACGGTATCCGTGGGCCAAGGGGTGGAAGCGGTCGCGCGCGAAGAACTCCGGCCCCATCGGCAGTACGTCCGTGGAGCCTATCCAGGTCACGCCCGCGATCCCCGCGCACACCCGCTGCGAGACCTCGTCCAGCGCAGTGGCCCGCTCGGCCAGGTACCGCCCCAGCGTCCCCGGCACCGAGGGGAACTCCCCGAACGCCGGTATCCCGGTCACCACCACCTCCTCGGCCCGCCGCGCCAGATCGCCGACCACGGCCGCCAGATCGTCCCCCCAGTTCTGCGGGCTTCGCCGGCCGAGGACGTCGTTGACCCCGGCCAGCAGCGCGGCGACCTGGAGGTCCGAGCCGACCTCGTGCAGCAGCCGGTACCGGATCCGGCGCACCGTCGCCCCGTACTGGCCGCGCACCGACCACTCCACCGGCCGCCCCGTGCGCTCGCTGAGCTCCCGGGCGAGGTTCCCGGCTTCCCTTCCCATCCCCGCGCCTCGCCGCGCTTGACCACTGATTTGGGGGCCATTCCCGGTGTCTGTCCACATAGCCCACCGGCTCTTTGCCGTACACGACTGCGCTCTCGCCGCCGGCCTCGCCCAGCGAATCGCAGCGAAGATCGGTCCCGAGCGCGTCTTCCTGCCGTTCTGCGACACCAACGGGGCACAGATCCGGACGAGCGACACGTAGCGGCAGCCACTTTGGCGCGGGCTTCGAAGATCATGGCCCCAACATCGTGCTTTACCTGAGCAAGTCCAAGGACTGAGCCTCAGTGGCCTTGAGGCTGCGGGTCCACTCGTTACAGGCGAGCAGGAAGACAGGCGAGGCGAGCATTAGGACCGACCGGCAGATGGGGGGTGGGAGAAGGAGCGGGGCTGGGTGCGTGCAGCTGCAAGGCGGAGGATTGAGACATGGCGGAGCCATGGTGATTGACGACAACGCGGCAGATGTGCGTGCCCAGCCCCGCGACGCCGCCCCCCATGTGCCGGTCGGTCTAAGGTGCAATACGAAGCGTGTGCGCATGTATCAAGATTTCGGAGCAGCAGGCTCAGGACACGCCGCGCACTGGAAGGGAACGAAGCCGTGCATGGCGAGTACAAGGTGCCCGGTGGCAAGCTTGTCGTCGTAGATCTGGACGTCGAGGAAGGCGTACTGCGCAACGTGCACGTCGCTGGGGACTTCTTCCTGGAGCCCGACGAGGCGCTCCTCTTGATCAACAGGGCCCTGGAGGGTGCTCCCGCTTCGACGGACGCCACAGGCCTGGCGGCCCGAATCACGGCGGTCCTGCCCGAGTCGACCGTGATGCTCGGGTTGACCGCGGAGGGCGTCGGCATCGCCGTTCGGCGAGCCTTGGCCCACGCGACCGAGTGGAGCGACTACGACTGGCAGCTGGTGCACATGGAGCCGCAGGCCCCGGCCCTGCACATGGCGCTGGACGAGGTCCTCACCGCTGAGGTGGCCTCCGGGCGACGGGCACCCACGCTGCGGGTCTGGGAATGGGCCTCGCCTGCTGTGGTCATCGGCAGCTTCCAGTCGCTGCGCAACGAGGTGGACCCCGACGGGGCGGCGAAGCACGGGATGACCGTGGTACGCCGCATTTCTGGTGGTGGGGCCATGTTTGTAGAGCCCATGAGCACGATCACGTACTCTCTGTCCGTGCCGGAGTCGCTGGTGTCGGGCCTTTCCTTCGCCGACAGTTACGCCTACCTCGACGACTGGGTGCTGGGCGCACTCGGCGACATGGGCATCAGGGCCTGGTACCAGCCCCTCAACGACATCGCCACAGAGGTCGGCAAGATCGCCGGCGCCGCCCAGAAGCGGATGGTCGGCGCCGACGGTGGTCCTGGAGCCGTCCTGCATCACGTGACCATGTCGTACGACATCGACGCCGACAAGATGCTCGAAGTCCTACGCATCGGCAAGGAGAAGATGTCCGACAAGGGCACCAAGAGCGCCAAGAAGCGCGTCGACCCGCTCCGCCGCCAGACGGGCCTCGCTCGGGAGCAGGTGATCGAGAACATGATCGCCTCCTTCCGTAACCGCTACGGGCTGACCGCCAGCGAAGTCACAGCGGAAGAGAAGGCCCGGGCGGAGGAGTTGGTGCGGACGAAGTTCGCCACCGAGGAGTGGACCGCGCGGGTGCCGTAAGCACCCCGGCGGGAGCAGGCGCTTGCCCGTGATCACGCAGGCTCGTAGTGTCTTCCCCGTCCGACCTTCGTGGAACCGGGCAACTCCATCACGTACTCGCTCTCCGTTCCCGATTCCCGCTGCGCCGCCAAACCGGTTTGCCCCGCGAGACCGTCATCGACCGCATGGTGGGGTCCTTCCGCAACCGCTACGGGCTCACGCATGGACGCGTCACTCCTGAGGAACTGGCGCGCGCGGAAGAACTGGCCGCCACCAACCAAGTACAGCAGTGCGGAGTGGACAGCACGCGTTTCGTAAGGGCTCGCGGAGAATCAACATGCGGGTGGGAGACCTGCCTCGGTGCCGGCGGGCCGGCTGTCCGTACTGGTCCAGTAAGCACTGCTCCGTGAGATCGGCCGCCGGCCGCGGGAGCTTCCGGCCGGTGATTCCGTCGAGCGACCCGGAACGTCTCAGAGGTGCGGCTCCCGCAGCACGACGAGACCCGACTCGTAGGCGAAGACGACGAGTTGGGCCCGGTCGCGGGCGCCCAGCTTCGTCATCGCCCGGCTGACATGGGTCTTCGCGGTGAACGGGCTGATCACCATGTGCGCGGCGATCTCCTCGTTGGTCAGCCCCCGTGCGGCCAGCGCACTCACCTCGCGTTCGCGGCGGGTCAGGGTCTCGAAGCCGGGGGCCGTTGCCCGGTCGGGCGGCCTGGAGACGAACTCGCCGATCAGCCGGCGGGTGATGGCGGGCGACAGCAGCGCGTCGCCGCGGGCCGCGACGCGGATGGCCTGGAGGAGTTCGGCGGGCTCGGTGTCCTTGAGAAGGAACCCGGCGGCCCCGGCGCGCAGCGCGTCGAAGACATACTCGTCGAGCCCGTAGTCGGTGAGGATGACGACATGGACGCCGGCCAGCAGCGGGTCGGCGGCGATCTCGCGGGTGGCCTCGATGCCGCCCATCACGGGCATCTGTACATCGACGAGGGCGACGTCCGGGGTGTGGTGGCGGGCGAGTTCCACTCCCTGACGGCCGTCGGCCGCCTCGCCGACCACTTCGATGCCGTCCTCGGCGTCCAGCAGGGCGCGGAACCCGGCGCGCATCAGGGCCTGGTCGTCGACGATCAGCACCCGGATCGTGTCCTGGTGGTTCATACCGCGCTTCCCGTTGTCCGCAGGGGCAGTTCGGCGCGTACGGAGAAGCCGCCGCCCGCGCGTGGTGCGGCGGCGAGGGTGCCACCGAGGGCCCTGACGCGCTCACCCATGCCGGTGAGGCCGGTGCCCGAGGGGGCGGCGCCCGAGTGGGCGGCGGACACCCCGATCGGCACCGCGTTCGGCGCGCTGCGAGCGGCGGCGCAGCTGGGCGCGGGGCTGCTCAGCGACGAGGACGTGGCGCTGGTACGGGCGTCGGTGGCGGCCTGGGACGGTGTCGCCCCGCTCCCCCTGCACGGCGAGGAGGTGCCGGACCGGGCGGAGCGGCCGGGAGCACGGCTTGCGCTGCTCGCGGCGCGTGCCCCGTACCGGATCACGGACGAGGACGTGGCGGCCTGGCTGGCGCCGCCGTTCACCGATCACTGCCTGGTTCATCTGATCGCGTTCGGCGCGATCTGCGCCGTCGAACGCATCGAGGCCACCTTGACCGCAAGGACCGAGGAGCGCGCATGACCGTCACCGACGCGTGGAACGGACCGATCGGCCTGCACGGGGCTGACCATCTTGACCGCTGCAACACCAACCGGAAGGTGCTGGGCGCGGCGGGCTTCGAGGAGATCGGCGTCGCCCCCGTGACGGCCACGGCCTGCTGGGGGCGGGACGCTACGGACGCGGTGGACTTCTTCGTCTCCCGTACGCCAGGGCTCACCGTCTCCGACACCACCCGGGCCTCGATGACAAAGGCCCTGCTGCCGTACGAGACGGGGGAGGGCGTGCTGCTGCGGGCGGGGGTGTGGGTGGTCGGCGCCCGCCGCACGCTCTGACCGGCGGTGCGTCAGGCGCCCGCGGAGGCCGGCGGCCGGTGCTCGTACCAGCGCTGATCGGCCTCCAGCTGGGCGGCGAGGGAGATCAGCAGCTCCTCGCTGCGGGAGGGGCCGAGCAGCTGGGCGCCGATGGGGAGCCCGTCGGCGGTGAAGCCGGCCGGCACATTGATGCCGGGCCAGCCCAGCACGTTCCACGGCCAGGCGTACGGGCACGCCTCGGTGATCGCCACGTCGGTGCGCCAGGCGCTCAGGCCGTCGAATGTGCCGATCCGGGGTGGGGGCGCGGCGGTCGTCGGGGTGAGCAGCACGTCGAACCGGGCTCCCACCCGGGGCGCGTGGAAGAACGCACCGATCCTGCGCTGCTGGCGCACCTCCCGGGCCCGGGCCGCCCGCACCACCCGGCCCCCGAGCCGGGTGCCGGTGCGCAGGGCGCTGCGGGTGCGCGGGTCGAGGAGGGCGGGTTCGGGGTGGAGCGCGGCAAGTTCGGCGATCCCAACCGTGGCACGGGGGAGGAAGCCGAGACCGATCAGCCGGTAACGGGGCCTGGCCTCCTCGACCTGATGGCCGAGCCGGGCGAGCGCCTCAGCGAGTGCGGTGACAGCCCGTCGTACGTCGGGGTGGGGGGCGGTACCGGTGAGAGTGAACGGGGGCTGCCACGCGAGGGCGATCCGCAGCCGGCCGGGGTCGCGGCCGGCGGCGGCGGAGGCCGCGACGGGCGGGGGCCGGTGCAGGTCGTCGGGGTGAGGTCCGGCGGCCGCGTCGAGCAGCAGGGCGGCGTCGGCGACGGTGCGGGCCAGCGGTCCGTTGACGGTGAGGCCCTGGAAGGCGTCGTGGTGCGGGTGGACCGAGATCCGGCCGCGCTGCGGTTTGATGCCGACGAGATGGGTCCAGGCGGCGGGGATACGGACGGACCCGGCGCCGTCCGAACCGAGGGCGGCGGGCACCAGCCCGGCGGCCACGGCCGCGGCGGAACCGCCGGACGAGCCGCCGGGAGTGTGGTCGGTGTTCCATGGGTTACGGGTGGCACCGAAGGCGGGTCCTTCGGTGAAGGGCCACTGTCCGAGCTCGCAGGAGTTGGTCTTCCCGACGATCACGGCCCCGGCGGCGCGCAGCCGCCGGACGACCTCGCTGTCGGCGGTGGCCGCGGGCAGGTCGCCGCGGCAGCCGAAGTAGGTGGGCATTCCCGCGACATCGGTGTCGTCCTTGACGGCGACCGGCACCCCGAGCAGGGGCAGCCGCTCCCCTGCGGCGAGGCGCCGGTCGGCTTCGGCGGCCTCCGCGAGCGCTTCGGCGGCACGCAGGTGCCGGAAGGCGTTGAGGGTGCTCTGGCTCGCTTCGATGCGTTCGAGGGCGGCGGACACCTGCTGGGCCGAGGTGGTCCGGCCGTCGGCCAGCTCGCGTGCGCTGTCCGCCAGTCCGGTCGACTCCGTGAACTCTGCTGAGGACATGGCCTGTACGCCTCCCGGATTTCGGCGCGTGCCCGCGCCTTCCGAATCTGTCCGCCCAAGCGAACTTACTGGAGGGTAACGATTAGTGGCCGGTCCACTCAACCGTTCAACGGGGAGTGTCAGTTCCGCTTGCTGGTTTCTCCGGCAGGAGTGGACAGAACCGAACGGCTGGGGTGGGGCCCGTGGAAGCAGAGTTCGCGGGAGAGCTCGAGACGCACCTCACGGTGCGCCTCGGTACCGCGGCAGGCGCCATGGATGCGCGTGCACGCCTGGAACACCGGGCGGGCCGGATCGGGCTGAAGCTCAGCCGCATCGTCCTGGACCGCGGTTCCCTTCCCGACCAGCCCATGCTGACCGGGACCGGGCGCGGCACCCGCACCGAGCGGCGGGCCACCGCCCTGCTCCGTTCGGCCGAATCGCGGGCGACGGGCTTCCCCGTCATACGGGTGAAGATCGAGGCCTCGGACAGACTCCCCATGCACAGCTTCATCGTTCGCATGTCGTCTTCCTGGTGACGGACTCGGTGCCCCGACACCGTCCCCCACCGTCCGTGACAGGAAACAGGGCTGGTCCTCACCCTGTGTACGCAGGTGGGCAGCCGGTCCGGCCCGGGCACTTACGACGTACGTCGCGGCCACGGGCAAGCCGTATCCGCTGAGGATCGACGTACGCAGCGACTCGCCGGGGGCGAGCGCGACCGTGGGCTTCTCCGCGTTCGACAAGCCGGTGCCCACGGCCACGCCCCCACCGGCCGACACGCTCGACATCAGCGCACTGATGAGCCGTTCCCAGCAGCCGGTGTGACGCCGGACCGCCCGCTGAGCAGCACGTACAGCAGCAGCGAGGAGGCCAGACCGACCGCCCAGCCGTAGTCCGCGAGCGGTTTCAGGAACGGGATCAGGCCGTCAGCCGGGAACGGGCCCTTGCCGGGGGCGGAATGGGAACCGCCGATGGCCAGGACGCCGCCGACCGCGAAGGCACCGACGGCGCGCCAGTTCCAGCCGTCCGTGTACCAGTAGCGGCCGCCGGGGCGGTAGAGGTCGGCGAGGTCGAGGACGGTGCGTCGGACGATCCAGTAGTCGGCGATCAGGATGCCGGCCACCGTACCGAGCAGACCGCCGACCAGGCCGAGCCAGGTGAAGATGTACAGCTCCGGGGTCTCGGTGAGCTTCCACGGCATGATCAGCACACCGACGACACCCGTGATCAGCGCGCCCGTACGGAAGTTGATGAGCTTGGGTGCGAGATTGGCCAGGTCGTACGCGGGCGACACGACGTTCGCCGCGATGTTCACGGAGATCGTCGCGATCAGCACGGTCACCAGGGCGTAGAGCAGTCCGAAGACGTTGTCCGTCCTGGCGACGAGCTGGACCGGATCCCAGATGGCCTCTCCGTAGACGGCCTGCGAGCCGGAGGTGACCAGGACCGAGAGGAGCGCAAAGAGCGTCATCGTGGTCGGCAGGCCCAGCGTCTGGCCCCAGATCTGGGCGCGCTGGCCGGCGCCGAAGCGGGTGAAGTCGGGGATGTTCAGGGAGAGCGTGGCCCAGAAGGCGATCATGCCCATCAGGGAGGGGAAGAAGACCGGCCAGAAGTCCGCGCCCCAGCCGAGCTTCGAGGGCTGGTCGAGCAGCGGGCCGAAGCCGCCGGCCTTGACTGCGACCCAGACCAGCAGCACCAGTGCGCCGACGATGACGAACGGCGCCGCCCAGTTCTCGAACCGCCGCAGGGTGTCCATCCCCCGGTAGATGATGGCGAGTTCGACCGCCCAGAAGAAGGCGAAGCAGAGCCAGAGCGTCCAGGGCTGCCCGCCGATCTCGGAGGCGTTCGCCCAGCCACCGAACATCTTCCCGAGCAGGGTGAAGATGCCGACGCCGCCGATCCAGGTCTGGATGCCGAACCAGGCGCAGGCCACTGCGGCCCGGATCAGCGCGGGCAGGTTGGCGCCGCGCACACCGAAGGAGGCGCGGGCCAGCACGGGGAACGGGATGCCGTACTTGGGTCCGGCGTGGCCGGTCAGCAGCATCGGGCCGAGCACGATCAGGTTGGCCAGCGCGATGGTGAAGACGGCCTGCTTCCAGTCCATGCCGAGGGCGACGAGACCGGAGGCGAGCAGCCACGACGGGATGTTGTGGGCCATCCCGACCCAGAGGGCGGCGAAGTTGTACGTGGTCCAGTTGCGCCGCTCCAGGGGAACGGGCAGCAGGTCCTCGTTGATGAAGCGGTTGTCGGCGGGGACGGCTCCGGGGGCGAGTTCCACCCGGTCCGGCGGCGCGGATATGCGGTCCTGATGTGGGATCGGTGGAGTGGGTGGGACGGTGGACGTCATGGCGGCTGGACCCTTCGCTCGGGAGCGGTGCCGTGCGGGGCTGGGGAGGGGGCGCGTACAGCCGTGGGGGGAGGCGCGGGTCAGGCGGACAGGGCGGGGATGATCTCGGAGCCGTACGCGTCGATCGTCGCTTCGCGCGCATCGTGCATGTTGTAGACCGCGAACTGGTCGACGCCCAGGTCGCGCAGCGCCCGGAGTTTCTCGATGTGTGCTTCGGCGGGGCCGAGGAGGCAGAACCGGTCGACGATCTCGTCGGGGACGAAGGCGGTGTCCGGATTACCGGCGCGCCCGTGGTGGCTGTAGTCGTATCCGGCACGTCCCGCGATGTACTCGGTCAGTGCTTCGGGTACCAGGCCGGAGTGTTCGCCGTACCGGGACACCAGGTCGGCGACGTGGTTGCCGACCATGCCGCCGAACCAACGGCACTGCTCGCGGGCGTGGTCGAGGTCGTCGCCCACATAGGCGGGGGCGGCGACGCAGATGGTCACGGAGTCCGGGTCGCGTCCCGCCTTAGCCGCCGCGTCCCGTACGGCCTTGATCATCCACTCGGTGAGGAACGGGTCGGCGAGCTGCAGGATGAATCCGTCGGCCTTCTGTCCGGCGAGGGCGAGCGCCTTCGGACCGTACGCGGCCATCCAGACAGGCAGTCTGCCGTTCTTGACCCAGGGAATCTGGACCGGCTGCCCGTCGACGGTCGCCTCCCGGCCCTCGGCGAGGTCGCGGATGACGTCGATGGCCTCGCCGAGGCGGGCCAGGGTGTTGGGCTTGCGTCCGGCGACGCGCATCGCGGAGTCGCCGCGGCCGATGCCGCAGACGGTGCGGTTGCCGTACATGTCGTTGAGGGTGGCGAAGGTGGAGGCGGTGACCTCCCAGGTGCGGGTGCCCGGGTTGGTGACCATCGGGCCGACGATGAGGCGTTCGGTGTGTTCGAGGATCCGGCTGTAGATGACGAACGGTTCCTGCCAGAGCACCGCCGAGTCGAAGGTCCAGCCGTAGCGGAACCCGTTGCGTTCGGCGCGGCGCATCAGGCCCACGACGGCCGAGGCGGGCGGGTCGGTCTGGAGGACGAGTCCGAAGTCCATGGCAGGTGCTCCTAGTCCAGGTACTGACTGGTGGCGCGCGGGGTGTAGATGCCGTGGCCGGCGCGCCCGGTGAACTTCCTCCGGTCGATGACGACTTCGCCGCGCGAGAGGACGGTCTCGACCTGTCCGGTGATCCGCTTTCCCTCGTACGCCGAGTAGTCGACGTTCATGTGGTGGGTCTCGGCGGAGAGGGTCTGCTCGGCGTGCGGGTCGTAGATGACGACATCGGCGTCTGCGCCCGGGGCGATGGTGCCCTTCTTCGGGTAGAGGCCGAACATCCGGGCCGGGGAGGCGCAGGCGATCTCGATCCAGCGGCGGCGGGAGATGTGGCCGTCCACGACCGCCTGATGGAGGAGGTCCATCCGGTTCTCCACGCCGGGCATGCCGTTCGGGATCTTCGAGAAGTCGCCGCGCCCCATCTCCTTCTGGCCGGAGAAGCAGAACGGGCAGTGGTCGGTGGAGACGACCTGGAGCTCGTTGTTCCGCAGGCCGCGCCAGAGCGCCTCCTGGTGCTCCTTGGGCCGCAGCGGGGTGGAGCAGACGTATTTCGCGCCCTCGAAGTCCGGCTCGGCGAGGTTGTCGGTGGAGAGGAAGAGGTACTGCGGGCAGGTCTCGCCGAAGACCGGAAGTCCCTTGTGGCGGGCGGCCGCCAGCTCGGCGACGGCCTCGTCGGCGGAGACGTGCACGACGTACAGCGGGGATCCGGCGACACGGGCGAGCTGGATGGCACGGTGAGTGGCCTCGGCCTCCAGGGCCACCTTGCGGACGTCGCCGTGGTAGCGCGGGTCGGTGCGGCCCGCGGCCAGTGCCTGCTCGACGAGGACATCGATCGCGATGCCGTTCTCGGCGTGCATCATGATCAGCCCGCCGTTCCCTGCGGCTCGTTGCATGGCGCGCAGGATCTGGCCGTCGTCGCTGTAGAAGACACCGGGGTACGCCATGAACAGCTTGAAGGACGTGACGCCCTCCGAGACGAGGAGGTCCATCTCCTTGAGCGAGGACTCGTTCACATCGGAGAGGATCATGTGGAAGGCGTAGTCGATGGCGCAGTTGCCGTCGGCCTTCGCATACCAGGCGTCGAGTCCTTCGCGGACCGCGCGCCCCACGGTTTGGATGGCGAAGTCGACGATCGTGGTGGTGCCGCCCCAGGCGGCAGCCCTGGTCCCGGTCTCGAAGGTGTCGGCGGCGTAGGTGCCGCCGAATGGCATCTCCATGTGCGTGTGCGCGTCGACACCGCCCGGGATGACGTACTTGCCGGTGGCGTCGATGGTCCGGTCGGCGGTCCAGCTCGTGGCCGCGTCGGTGCCGTGCGCGGCGAGCGCGGCGATGCGGCCGCCCTCGATGAGTACGTCGGCGTGGAGTTCGTCGGACGCGGTGACGACGAGGCCGCCGTGGATGACGGTGCGGCTCATGTACCCCTCCTCACTCTGGCGGAATGGGTCTACGCACGTAGACATGGTGCGTGGTGAAGAACGTAGAAGTGGGTTACCCACTGTGGCAATACCGCTGCGGCTAACCGCTGAAGACGTTTCCGTTTCCGGGCATGGCGTACACCGTCGGCCCAAAGCCGGCGCCGCCTCACGTCGTATACATCGGTACGGGAGATGGCGGCAGGTGAGCCGTCCGGCCTGGCCGGCCGACTCCGGGTGAGCGCATGTGCGTCTCTCGGCACGGCGGGCCCCCTGCTCCGGCACGACCGGACCACAGCAGGAAGGCCCCCGCACTCTGATCTGCCATCAGTATTCCCGCCCTGCGTGAGCCGACGCAGGGTCAGCCGCAGCGCATTCGAGCGCGTACGGCAGGACGGGCGATCGCGTCGGAACCCAGTCCGTACATCCCTGTCTCCCGACGCGAACCGCACACGCGAGAATCGAACAGGTAAATCGGTGACGAAGCATCCCGTCCGGCGCCCGGAAACGGCGGCGGTTCCCCCCATCAGTCGTGTTCCCCATAGAACGGGGGCGCAGCGGTGAACCGGGCCCTCACTCTGCATCAACTGGCGGAACACCGTGGTGCGTCAGTTGTCGAACAACCTCGTGATCATTCCGAACGCCCGGCTCGCCGGCACCAACATGACCAACTTCAACCGGCCGGAACAGCAACTTTCGATCACGGTCCAGGTGGGTGTCGGCTACGACAGCGACCTCGAACACGTCGAGCGCGTCACGACCGAAGTCGTCGAGAACGTGATGACCGACATCACCGGCGCCGTACCCGACCACGAACCGGCCGTCCGGTTCCACACGTTCGGGGACTCCAGGATCAACTTCACGGTCATTCTGGGGGTCGGCGAGTTCAGCGACCAATACCGGATCAAGCACGAGTTCATCAAGCGCCTGCACGCGCGATTCCGGGCCGAGGGCATCACGGTCCCCGCTCCGACGCGCACCGTGACCGTGCAGCCGGGAGCGACGCCGGTCACGATCCCCCACCAGCGCGAGGCGACGCAGTCGATGTCGTAGCCGTAGTCGCGTCGCCGTCATGCGGCCGATCGCGACTGGCCGCGACGTCCTCGAACACGTCCACGGTCCGGTCGTACGCGGTCAGGCCGGTCTCCTGCGGGCCCTCACCGGCGGCGGGGCGGGCGTCGCGGATCCGGTCGAGGTCGGTTCTGCCGAGCAACAGCGGATCGACGGCGGAGTCCCAGATGGTCGCCTCGAGGTCGAGCGCGGCGTCGATCCTGGCGCGGTCGCCCGCGTCGTACGCCTCATACATGCCGGTGACGACGGCCCATACGGCTTCGGTGTCGGCGAGCGAGGCACCGGGGCGGGCAGTGGACGGGAGGGGGTCTCGGACATGGTGGAGCTCCTGAGCCGGTGAACGGGGGTGTGATGGCGGCCAAGCTACACAGGCACGACCGACCGGCCCGCACACCCCCGTCACCTCACCCGACCGCCCGCAGCGCGGCGGCGAGGATCTCCGCGCCCTCCTCCGCCTCGGCGATGGACAGCGACAGCGGCGGGGCGATCCGGAGCACGCTGGTGTTGTGCCCGCCGCCCTTGCCGATGAGCAGCCCGCCCTCGCGGGCCGCTTCGAGCACAGCGGTTGCCGCCTCCGGGTTGGCCTCGTCGGTGCCGGGTTTCACCAGCTCGATGCCGATCATCAGTCCCCGGCCACGCACCTCCCGCACGCACTCCGAGCCCACGCCGATCGCCCGCAGCCGCTCGATGAGCAGTCCGCCGACGCGTCGGGCGTTGCCCTGGAGGTCGTGGTCCAGCAGGTACGACAGGTTGGCGAGGCCCGCCGCCATGGTGACCGGCGAGCCGCCGAACGTCGAAATGGAGTTGGCGTCCAAGCAGTTCATGACGTCGGCGCGGGCGACGACGCCACCGATCGACATGCCGTTGCCGATGCCCTTGGCGAAGGTGAGAATGTCCGGCGGGCCGTTCCGGGAGTGCGCCTGCCAGCCCCAGAAGTGTTCACCGGTACGGCCCCAGCCGGTCTGCACCTCGTCGGAGATCCACAGGATGCCGTGCCGGTTCAGGACTTCGCGGAATGCCGCGAACAGGCCGTCGGGCGGGGAGGTGAACCCGCCGACTCCCTGGATGGGTTCGGCGATCAGCGCGGCGGCGCCGCGAGTGTGCCCGAGCAGGTCCTCCAGATCGGCCACGCACGCCTTGATGAACTGTGCGTCGCTGAGTTCCGCGTACGGGCCCCGGGTCCGGACCCCGCCGTGGACGTACAGCGTCTGCAGCGGGGACAGACTCGTCGGCGACCAGGCCTTGTTGCCGGTGATGGCGACGGCCGAGAACGACCTGCCGTGGTAGCTGTTGCGCATCGCGAGGATCTGGTTCGACCTGCGGTACGTGGTGGCGAGCAGCAGCGCCGTGTCGTTGGCCTCGGTGCCCGAGGTGGTGAAGAAGACCCGGGCGTCGGGGATGCCGGAGAGCGTGGCGATGCGCTCGGCGAGTTCCACCATCGGCCGGTTGAGGTACAGCGTCGAGGTGTGGATGATCCGCCCGGCCTGCTCGGTGACCGCCTTCGTCACTTCGGGCAGCGCGTGAGCGGTCATCGTGGTGAGGATGCCGCCGAAGAAGTCGAGGTAGCGCTTGCCGTCCGCGTCCCAGACATGGCGGCCCTCACCGTGGGTGATCTCCAGCGGATGCCGGTAGTAGAGCGCGAGCCATTCGGGGCTGACGGCGAGGTGGCGGTGGTGGAGACTGCTCACGGCTCCACCAGTCCCTCGTACGCGTCGGGGCGGCGGTCCCGGTAGAACGCCCACTGCTGGCGCACTTCCTCGATGAGACCGAAGTCGAGGTCCCGGACGAGGAGTTCCTCCTCCTTGTCGCTGGCCACCTCCCCGACGAACTGGCCGCGCGGGTCGACGAAGTAACTGGTGCCGTAGAAGTCGTTGTCGCCGTACTCCTCCTGGCCGACGCGGTTGATCGCGGCGACGAAGTACTCGTTGGCCACGGCGGACGCGGGCTGTTCCAGCTGCCAGAGGTAGCTGGAGAGGCCGCGCGAGGTCGCTGACGGGTTGTACACCAACTGGGCTCCGTTGAGTCCGAGTTGACGCCAGCCCTCGGGGAAGTGCCGGTCGTAGCAGATATAGACACCGACCTTGCCGACGGCGGTGTCGAAGACCGGCCAGCCGGCGTTTCCGGGCTTGAAGTAGTACTTCTCCCAGAACCCCTTGACCTGCGGGATGTGATGCTTGCGGTACTTGCCGAGGTACGAGCCGTCGGCGTCGATCACCGCGGCGGTGTTGAAGTAGAAGCCGGACTGCTCGATCTCGAAGACCGGCACGACGATCACCATGCCCGTCTCGCGGGCGAGCTCCTGCATCCGCCGGACGGTCGGCCCGTCCGGGACGGCCTCGGCCCAGCGATAGTGCTCGGGCTCCTGCACCTGGCAGAAGTAGGGGGCGTTGAACACCTCCTGGAAGCCGATGATCTTCGCCCCCTGCCGGGCGGCCTCGCGAGCATGTTCCTCATGCTTGGCGATCATGGATTCGGTGTCGCCGGTCCAGGTCGCCTGGACGAGTGCGGCGCGTACGACGTGGGACATGAGCTGCTCCTTCGACGCGGCGTCAGAGAGCCTCTACGCGTTTTCTACGCACGTAGATTCGGTACACAGGAGGAGAACGTAAGCCCCGCCACACGGCGGGGCAAGACCATCGCCGTGAACCGGCCGAGTCGATCATGTTTCGTACCCGTGCGGTTCACACTCTCTCTTCCTTCCCCCGGGGAGAGCAGATGCCACGCCGACGGACCAACCCGGCACGGAAGCAGGTACGGGTGACCGGCTCGTGGACGGTGCTCCACACCGTGCGACCGGCGCTCGCCGTAGCGGCGTTCAAGGACAGCGCCCCGCCGGCCGTCGCCACCGCCGCGGGACAGCCCGGCGCTACCCGGCACTGCCCGGCGCTGCCCGGCGCCGCCCGGCGCTACCCGGCCAGCCGGACGGACGTGTCCGGTTCCTCGGCGCAGCGGATCAGCAGATCGTCCATGGAGAGGCCGAGAGCGCCGGCCAGGGCCGCAACGGTGAAGAACGCGGGGGTCGGGGCGCGACCGGTCTCGATCTTGCGCAGCGTCTCGGCGGAGATTCCGGCGTTCGCGGCGATCTCGACCATGCTGCGTGCGCCTCGCGCCTCGCGGAGCAGGCGGCCGAGCCGTTCGCCGCGAAGGCGCTCTTCCGGGGTGAGAGGCGTTCGTACCATGCCACCATTCTAGTCCCGTCGTTATTCTCATACCGCCGTTATTCTCATACCGCTTCGACCGGTATAGTAATTGGCATGGTGCAGCTCAAGACGGATACATCCATAGAAGCGATGCGCGAGACCGGGCGGATCGTGGCCCAGCTCCTGACGGCCGTACGGGAAGCGGCGGCAGTCGGTGTGTCGCTGCGCGAACTCGACGAGGTGGCGCGCGGAGTACTGCGCGAGGCCGGCGCCGGATCGCCGTTCCTGAACTACCGGCCGCACTTCGCACCCACCCCCTTCCCCGCGGTGATCTGCACGTCCGTCAACGACGCGATCGTGCACGGCATCCCGACCGACCAGCGGCTGCGCGACGGCGATCTGGTGAGCATCGACGCGGGCGCGACGCTCGACGGCTGGGTCGGCGACTCGGCCGTCAGCTTCACCGTCGGCCGCGCCCGGCCCGCGGACACCCGGCTGATCAACACGGCGTTCGCAGCACTGGACGCGGGGATCGCGGCGGCGGTCGTCGGCAACCGGATCGGAGACATCGCACACGCGATCGGAACGGTCTGCCGGAAGGCCGGATACGGCATTCCGGAAGGGTTCGGCGGCCACGGCGTGGGCCGCTCCATGCACGAGGACCCGGCCGTCCCCAACGAGGGGCGACCGGGCCGTGGCATGCCGTTGCGGCACGGAATGGTGCTGGCGATCGAGCCGATGCTGATCGGCAGCGGGCACGACGCGTTCCATTCGGACCGGGACGGCTGGACGCTGCGCACCTCCGACGGCAGCCGCGCGGCGCACGCCGAGCACACGGTGGCGATCACGGACGAGGGGCCCCGCATCCTCACCGCCCTCTGAGCAACCCGTCCCCATGTCCCCGGCACGGCCACGGGGCCGGTCCGTGGCCGCCTTCCGGACCCGAACCAGCCCCGTGGGTCACTCTATTGACGCATGATCACATTCAGTCGCTCGGCGTCACGACCATGGCGGATCCGCCGCCGCGCCGCATCTTCTCCGCCGCCGCGAGCCACCGCCCGTCCGGCAGCCGCTGCACACCGGTGGCCGCCCCGATCTCCGGGTTCAGCTTGAAGGCATGGCCGAGCGACTCCAGTTCCGTCCGCAGCGGACTGTTCCACAGCGCGGGTTCGAGCTCGGTCGTCGGCGAGTTGCGCTGACTGGCGCGTGGCGCCGCGATCGCATCGACGAGCGGAAGACCGCGGTCGACCGTACCGATGAGCGACTGCAGCACCGTGGTGATGATCGTCGCGCCGCCCGGCGACCCCAGGGCCAGTACCGGCTGCCCGTGCTTCAGCACGATCGTCGGCGAGATCGACGACCGTGGCCGCTTGCCCGGACCGGGCAGATTCGGGTCGTGCACCGCCGGGTTGGCGGGCGCGAAGGAGAAGTCCGTCAGCTCGTTGTTGAGCAGATAGCCGCGTCCCGGCACCGTGATGGCGCTGCCGCCGGTCTGCTCGATGGTCAGGGTGTACGCGACGACGTTGCCCCACTTGTCGGCGGCCGTCAGATGGGTGGTGTTCTCCCCCTCGTACGTCGTCGGGGCGGCCGTTCCACGGTTCGCACAGTCGGCCGGACGGCGCGGGTCGCCGGGGGCCAGCGGACTGGTCAGCACCGCGTCGTCCTTGATCAGGCACTCCCTCGAGTCCGCGAACCGCTGGCTCAGCAGTCCGCGCGTCGGTACGTCCTCGAAGGCCGGGTCGCCGACCCATCGCCCGCGGTCCGCGAACGCGATCCGGCTCGCCTCGATGTAGCGGTGCAGGTACTGAACCTCGCTCGCCCGCGAAAGATCGGTGTTCTCAAGGATGTTGAGCGCCTCGCCCACGCTCGTACCGCCGGACGAGGACGGCGCCATGCCGTACACGTCGAGCCCCCGGTAGCCGATCTTGGTCGGGGCCTGCCGCAGGGCACGGTAGGAGCGCAGGTCCTTCGCCGTGAGATCACCGGGGCGCACGACCCGGCTCGACTTCGGGTCGACAGGCGGGTTGCGGACAGTCCGGACGACGTCGTCGGCCAGATCGCCGCGGTACAGCTCGTCGATGCCGTCGCGGCCCACCTTCTCGTACGTGCGCGCAAGGTCGGGGTTCTTGAAGACGGAGCCGACCACGGGCAGTTGTCCGCCCGGCAGGAAGAGCTTCGCGGTGTCCGGGAAGTCGGCGAACCGGGCCTGGTTCCCCTCGGTCTGCGAACGGAATGTGGCGTCGACGACGAAGCCGTCCCTGGCGAGCCGCTCGGCCGGCTTCAGCAGCCCGCTCAGTGGCTTGCTGCCCCAGGCGTCGAGCGCGGTGGCCCAGGTGGCCGGGGTGCCGGGCGTGCCGACGCCCAGACCACTGGTGACGGCGTCCGCGAAGGCGAGGGGCTTGCCGTCCTCCAGGAAGAGGGAGGAGTCCGCGCTGCGCGGCGCGGTCTCGCGGCCGTCGATGGTCTCCACGGTGTGCTTCTTGGCGTTGTAGTAGACGAAGTAGCCGCCCCCGCCCAGGCCCGCCGAGTAAGGCTCCGTCACGCCGAGCGCGGCCGCGGTCGCCACGGCGGCGTCCACGGCGTTGCCACCGTTGCGGAGCACCTCGATCCCGGCGGCCGTGGCGTCCGCGTCGACGCTGGCTACGGCGCCGCCGTAGCCCACGGCGACGGGCGATTTGGGGGGCGGCGATATCGGCGGTGCGGACGAGGGCGGTGCGGCCGCCCCGACCGAGACGACAGCGGCGAGAACACCCAACAACGACACATTCCGCGCGACGGAACGTCGCATGCGCACCTCCAGTGAAGGATCGTCCGCGCAGGGTAACTCCGCCTCCTACGTCTCGTCAGGACCGCAGTGAACATTGATCCGATTCACCGATAACATGCCCGCCCATGACTGACGACGTACGCAACATCGTGCTCGGCGTAATAGCCGCCGGCATCAGCGCCACCCTCGGCTGGATCGCCCGTACCTACCTCTGGCGCCGCAGGCTCCGCCGCAAGCAGGCGTTCTTCGGACTGCCCGGGAACTCCGAGTGCCTGCTCGTCGTGAACCGCGACGCGGGCGGCGACGGCGCCGTCCACCGCCGCGACGTCTTCGCCCTGCTCGAACTCTCCGCGCTGATCAAGGACTGCTCGGCGCACGCGCAGATCCTCTCGCACGACGTCGCCCAGCAGGGCTTCGGCGAGCGCACCGAGTTCTGCGTCGGCGGTCCGGGCTCCAATCGCCGGATGGCCGCCCATCTGCATTCGCTGCTGCCGGGCGTGAAGGTGAACACGGATCCGGAGCCGGGCCCGGACCGCGGCGCTTTCCAGATCGGCTCCGAGCGCTACCGGGCGGAGAAGGGTGTCGCCGAGTACGTGGTGCTCGCCCGGCTGACGACTGGTCAGGAGACCTGCCCGGTCTTCCTGTTCTGCGGGCAGGTGGCGATCACCAATCAGGCGGCGACACGCTACCTGGCCCGCAATTACGAGAAGCTGTCGCGCAAGCACGGCAACAACACGTTCTGCCTGCTGCTGAAGGTGGTCAACTCGGCGGCGTACGGCCCCGATGTGGTGGAACTGGTTGCGGACGTGACACGGGCGGCACAGACACCCGTACCCGCGCCGCGGACCTCGCACCGCGCGTCGAGCTGATCCGCGGCGACTTCGGTCCGACCGCCCCCGGCCCACACCGGCGCGGGCTGCACCGGGCGTGTTCGAGCCCCGACACCTGGGAGAACTCGCCGTCGAAGGTCAGTCACCGGCCCACCGCCCCCGGAAAACGCCCTGATCAGCGTGATCGCCTCTTCGAGCGCCCGGGACGGCAGCTCCGGGCCCCGGCCGGGGGGCATCCGGCCCGACGGTCTCGTCCCCGAGTCGGCCCGCGGATGGTCAGACGGTGCAGTGGGTGGGCCCGACGGAGCCGTCGGTGCCGGACAGCGTCACCGCCGCACCCGGATCGGGCACGCCGGAGTGGACTGCCGTGCAGATCAGCTGCTGCTGGGCGAGTCCGGAAAGTCCGGTGACAGGGCTGTCCAGTCGGACCAGCACCCCGCTCCGAGTCGCGGTCATGCTCAACCCGCCAGGGCTCTGGGGGAGTTCCGTAGTCAGTCCGGCATCTTTCTCCGCTCTGGAGGGGCCCCCGAAGAGCAGGACGAGCGGCTTGCCCACCGGGCTCTTCAGATCCCCTGCACCCGAGGAGGCGGCCTGTATCGGTATGTCGATCTGCCGTACGACGGGCAGCAGCGTGCCCGGGGAGGACGAGGAGATGAAGTACAGCAGCGTGCCCTGCCGGCTCCCCGGGGCCACGTCCACGGTCGCCGGATCGCCGACCTCGACCACGTCCGAGGCCCGGATGCCGCACCCGGTCGCCGACAGCGCGAACGCCGTCAGCGCGACCAGGGCGCGCAGCCGCCTCACTTTCCCTCCCGTGGCAGCTCGACGGTGAACACCGCACCGCCTGACGGGATGTTGGTGGCGTGGACCGTGCCACCGTGCAGTCGTACATTCTCCTGCGTGATCGCCAGACCGAGTCCGCTCCCCGCCGACCGGGTACGTGCCGCGTCGGCCTTGTAGAACCGGTCGAAGATGTGCGGCAGCACGGCTGCGTCGATCCCGGGGCCGCTGTCCGCGACCTCGGTCACCAGCAGGTCCTTCCCGTCCCGCCGCTCGGTCCACATCCGTACGGCAACCGGCTCGGCGCCGTGCCGCAGTGCGTTGCCGACCAGGTTGGCGACGATCACGTCGAAACGGCGTGGATCTAGCACCGCCCTTATACCGTAAGGGAGTTCGGTGTCTACCCGGTCCTCCCAGCGTCTGCTCTGCAGGGTCTTGCGGATCATCTCGGCGACATCGACCTCGTCAGGATGGAGGTCCGCGGCCTTCGCGTCGAAGCGGGAGATCTCCATCAGGTCCTCGACCAGTGTCGCCAGCTTCCCGGTCTCCGCGCTGATCAGCCGCACGGCTGCCGCAGTGTCGGCGTTCAGGTGCACGGCGTCCTCGTCGAGGACCTCGGTGACGGCGAGCATCCCGGCGAGCGGGGTGCGCATCTCGTGCGAGACGTCGGAGGCGAAGCGTCTGGCCCGTTCCTCCGCCCGCCGGAGCTCCTCCACGGACTGCTGGAGCTTGGTGGACGACTCGTTGAACGTCCATGCCAGATCGGCGAGTTCGTCCGATCCCTTCACCTCGATGCGGGTGTCGAGCTCGCCGCGGCCGATACCGGCGGCGGCCCGCCGGAGGTCACGTACCGGTCGCAGCACACTGCGGGCGGCAAGCAGTGCGGGCACCAGCGCGATGAGGAGGGCGGGCAGGGCGCCATCGCGGGCCGCGGTGACCATGGCGCTGACATTGGCCTCCTCGGTGAGGAGCGGCATCACGGCGTAGAGAACGAGCCCGGTGGGCTGACGCCCCTCGCCCCGGTCGAACATCACGGGCATCCCGATCGTCAGCCGGGGTTTACCGTCCTTGACGACCCGCTGGAACGAGGCGTGCGCGGTATTCCGGGCCGCATCGCGCAGTTCACGTGTGATCACGTTGGAGACGGGCCGGTCCGAGGACGAGACCCTCAGGTCCGCGTATTCGGCGAAGACGATCCAGGTGTGCGGCTTGCCCTCGCGGGCGAGGGTCTGGCACATCGTCTGCAGCCGGGTCGCGTCGACCGGCAGGGTCACCGCCTGCGCGGAGATCCGGTCCCGGAACTGGGCGACCGCCGTGTCCTGCGCCTGCTGAAGGATCGCGGACCGGGCCTCGCGGTAGGTCAGGGTCGCGGTGGTGACCGCGCTGATCGCCGCGACCAGCAGAAAAGCGGATATGAGGCGGATGCGCAGGCCGAACCGGGCGGCCAGAAGTCTCATGCGAGCGGCCCGAATCGGTAGCCGAAGCCACGGACGGTCTGGATGTAGCGGGGGCTGCCCGCCACGTCCTCGATCTTCTGCCGCAGCCGCCGCACACAGGCGTCGACGAGCCTCGCGTCGCCGTGGTAGCTGTGCTCCCACACGTATTCGAGGAGTTGCTGCCTGCTGAAGACCTGCTCGGGCGAGGCCGACAGGTACAGCAGCAGCTTCAGTTCGGAGGGGGCGAGCAGAAGGCGCTCCCCCGCCTTGGCGACGGACAGCCCGGCGCGGTCGACGGCGATTTCACCGTGGAACTCGATGCCGCTGCGGCCGGCCGGCTCGACGAGCCGTCGCAGCACGGCCCGGATCCTGGCCTCGATCACCTCGGTACGGGCGGGTTTGACGATGTAGTCGTCGGCCCCGGCCTCCAGCCCGACGACCACGTCGAAGTCGTCGCCGCGTGCCGTGAGCATGATGATCGGCAGCTGGCTGGACTCCCGTATGCGACGGCAGACCTGGACGCCGTTCATGCCGGGCAGCATCAGATCCAGCAGGACGAGATCGGGCCGGAACTCCGCCAGCGCGCCGAGTCCCGCCTCCCCGCTCTCCACGGCCCGGAGTTCATGCCCGCGCCGGCGCAGCCCGAGCTCGACCCCTTCCCGTACGGAGGGGTCGTCCTCGATCAGAAGCACACGCGGCATGGCACCAGTATCCCAACGATCATGATCGAACCTGTCCAGCACATCATCAGGCCCGTCCGGGCAGGGAGAACGGATGGTCGGCCGGACGCGAGCGGCACCCTCTCACCGGCCCCCGACCCCGCGGATCCGCGCACGCCCCGCACCCAACATCGCGCTGACCTCGCTCAACCGCAGCGGCCGGGCCAACACCCCTACCACTGCCAGCAGCGCTGCCGTACCCGCCCCCGCGGCCGCGAAGTCCCCGAATCCGTCGCACGCCCGGGCCACCCCGTACGCCAGGGCTCCCGCCGGCACACACGCCACCACCAGCCGCGCTTGCGCCCACAGCCCGGCCGAGCGCCACAGCGCCGGCCGCGGTCCCCCGGCGCCCTGAGACACCCTGCGATGCAGCACATACCCGGTGACCGCGAACCCCGCGAAGAGCGCCACCGAGTACGCCCCCGCCATCCCCGTCACCGCCCACCGTGCGGGCAGCGTCAGATAGGCGAGCGCCGACAGCCCGGCGTTGAGCGCCGCGATCACCAGGTTCAGGAAGAACGGCGTACGGGTGTCGCTCATCGCGTAGAACCCACGGGACAGCACGTACTGCCCGGAGTACGCGATGAGCCCCGGCGCGAACGCCATCATCATCCCCGCCATCACCGCGATATCGGCGTCGCCGGTCCGGCCGTATCCGAACACGGCCCCCATCACCCACGGCGCCAGCGCGAAGAACACACCCGCCGCGGGCACCACCACCGCGGCCGTGGTCCGCAGCGCGTACGAGACATCGCGGCGCACCCCCGCGAGGTCGCCGTCGGCCGCCGCCCGGCTCATCCGCGGCATCAGCGCCGTGACGAGCGAGACGGTCACGATGCCCTGCGGCACCACCCAGAGCTGAAAGGCGTAGCTGTACGCGGTGTAGCCCGCGCCGCCCATCACCCCCTGCTCGACGGCGTGCTGTCCGGTGATGGTGGAGAGCCGGGTCACCACCCAGTAGGCGCCCTGGTTCGCCAGTACCAGCATGACGAGCCATCCGGCTGACCGCAGCGGGCGGGTCAGACCGCTCCCCCGCCAGTCGAACCGGGGCCGCCAGCGGAACTCCGCGGCGCGGAGCGCGGGCACCAGGGCCAGCGTCTGCACGACGATCCCGGCGGTCGTCCCCCAGCCCAGCAGCCGGGCATGGGCGGCGGTCAGCTCCCCTCCGGAACCGGCCACGACCGCCAGATAGAGCCCGAACACCGCAATGATGACTACGTTGTTGAGGACGGGTGTCCACATCATCGCGCCGAACCGGTTCCGGGCGTTCAGTACTTGGCCGAGGAGGGTGAAGAGCCCGTAGAAGAGGATCTGTGGCAGGCAGTAGCGGGCCAGTGCGATCGTGAGCTCCGCCTGCTCCCCGGAGTAGTCCGTGTAGGTGCCGACGATCAGCGGGGCGCCGACGACCGCGAGCGCGGTGAGGGCGACGAGGCCGACCGTGCAGACGGTGAGCAGCCGGTCGGTGTACGCGGCGCCGCCGTCGCTGTGTTCCCTGGCTGCCCGCACCAGCTCCGGGACGAAGACGGCGTTGAGGGCTCCGCCGATCAGGAGCATGTAGAGGATGTTGGGGACGGTGTTGGCGACCGTGTAGCCGTCGGCCGTGAGTCCGGTACCGAGGGCGGCGACGACGACCGCCGAGCGTATGAACCCGGTCGCCCGCGAGACGACCGAGCCCGCGGCCATGACGGCGCCGCTGCGCAGCACCGAGCCCGGCTTCTGCCGTCCCTCCGGCCCCTCCTGCGCGACCGTCCCGGTCGTCTGCGCGGCGGTCACCGGCGGGCCAGGTACGCCTGGAACGCCCTGTACAGCGTGTTGTTGGCGGCTCCGCCCACCGATGTCTCCCACTCCCCGAGGGTCTCGACGACCTGCCCACCGGTGCCGAGCTTCCAGCGCAGCAGTCCGAAGGAGCGGTCGTCGGGGTCAAGGGTGGAGGGTACCCCGCGCATGTCGTACAGCTCGGCGCCGAGGGCGTGCGCATCGAGCATCATCCGCCACTGGAGGGCGTTGCTGGGGCGGACCTCGCGCCGGTGGTCGGCGGACGCACCCGTCTGGTACCAGACCTGCCGCCCGGCGCTGATCATGGTGTGCGCGGCGAGGATCTCGCCCTCGTGGACGGCGAGATAGAGCTGCATCCGGCCGGGCTGTTCGGCGTTGAGCACGGCGTACTGCCGCTGGAAGTAAGCGAGGGAGCGGCCGAGCCTGAAGCCGTCGCGCTCCTCGGTGATCCGCAGCAGCCGGTGGAACTCGGGCAGCTCCGCCGCGCCACCGACGACGATCCGGACACCGGACTTCTCGGCCTTGCGGATGTTGCGGCGCCACTCCTGGTTGAGCCCCGCCCACAGATCGTCAGCGGAGCGTCCGGCGAGCCGCACCTGGAAGACGTAGCGCGGCTGCGCGTCGGCGTCGTTGCCGGCGTCGCCGTCCCCGCCGCACCGCCGCCAGCCGCGCGCCCGGAGCCGGTCGGCGACTGCGGTGCCGAGCGGGTCCACCTCGGCCGCCAGCACATCGCGGACCCTCCGGCCCGGCCCGGTGGCCGCCTTGAGCCGGGCGGTGTCCCAGCGCCGGTACGCCGGTGACGGCCCCATCCGTACGGCGAAGGCCCCCGCCTTCCGCAGATGCGCCATCAACGGCCGCAGCCAGCGGTCGATCTCCGGATCGGCCCAGTCGGCCACCGGCCCTTCCGGCAGATAGGCAAAGTATTTACGGGTGCCCGGGAATTGCCGGTAGAGGACCAGGGCACTGCCGGCCAATTCGCCGTCGGCGCCGTGCCATCCGACCATTTCCGACGTCCATTGGTCCTTCACTCCGGCCCAGGACGGATACTGCAGAAAGCTCGCTCCGGGCCGCGCGGTCACACCCGCCCGGTGCTCGGCGGCGGTGAGGCTGCGTATCCGCATCCCCTCTTCACCTCTGCGGTCACCGGTCGCGAGCAGCGCTGACATGTCCGTGGCCTCCCTGGTCCCGCCCCTCCATTCGGCTCGGCGGGGCTGCGCAGGATGCTCACAGCGGTCCATGACGGGTCTGAGCGGCGCATGTGACCGAACGATGACAGTTGCGCTCCATTCCTTGTCACACAACGGAATCCATGGCTTGTCAGGGATTCGAGGAACCTAAAATCTGGTGAATGCCTCTCCACCGGTGAGAAGCACAGCCCTGGAGGTTTTTCGTTGTCCGCTGCACGCCGGCACATACGCCGTACCGCACCCCTGGCCCGCCCGGCCCGGCTCACGCTGATAGCCGGAACGGCGGTGCTCAGCGCCGCGCTGACCGCCTGCTCCGGCGGGGCTGCCGCATCGGACGCCGGTTCCGGTCACGCCGCCGGGACCTCTCAGGCTCCGGACACCAGGATCTCGGTGAACCTCCAGGGCACCAGCGCCACCGCGGGCAAGCCGGTGAAGGTGACGCTGGCCGACGGAAAGCTGAAGACGGTGAAGGTGACCGCCGCCGAGGGCGACGCGCTCACCGGCCGGATATCCGGCGACGGCCGCAGCTGGACCTCGAACCGGGTCGCCGCACCCGGCACCGAGTACAGCGTCGAGGCGACGGACACCAAGGGTGGAACGGACCGCGCCGGCTTCTCGACAGCCGAGGCCGACAAGGTCAACAAGCTGACGCTCGCCCCCGGCAAGAACACCACGGTCGGCATCGCCCAGCCGCTGTCGATCGTCTTCGACAACCCGGTGAAGGACAAGGCGGCGGTCGAGAAGGCACTCAAGGTGTCCACGTCGAACGACACCGAGGGTTCCTGGGGCTGGCTGGAGGACTACTCCGGCAAGGAGCGCGTCGACTGGCGACCCAAGGATTACTGGAAGCCCGGTACCCGCGTCACGCTCGACGCCGATCTGGGCGGCATCGACTCCGGAACGGCCGGCGGCTGGTTCGTGCGCGACTACCGGACGACCTTCACCATCGGCCGCGACCAGGTGGTCAAGGTCGACCTCGACCGTCACCGGCTGGCGCTGCACCGGGACGGGAAGACGGTCATGGACGTGCCGATGTCGGCGGGCACCCCGGGCGGCCAGAAGGCGTCCTGGCGGGGCACGGCCGTACTGATGGCGAAGGAGGGCACCATCAACATGCGCTCCGAGACCGTCGGTCTGGGCGATGCGTACGACAAGATGGTCGACTCGTCGATGCGGCTGACCTGGTCGGGGATGTACGCCCATGCCGCGCCGTGGAACTCCGCGTACTTCGGGGTCGCCAACCACAGTTCCGGCTGCGTGGGAATGAGCGATGCGAACGCCGCGGAGCTGTACAGGAAGGCCCAGGTCGGCGACCCATTCGAGATCACGGGCGCGGACGCCAAGGGGACGGTCGCGGAGGGCAACGGCTACGGGGCGTGGAATGTGTCCTGGTCCGACTGGCAGGCGAAGAGCGCGCTCAGCTGACCCGCTTTCCCGGCACCCGGAACCCGGGCACCGCGAGGCTCCATCGCCGGGCGCGGACCCCTCGTACCTGTCCGTTCCGTTGCGCGAGAAGTGATCACCGGCTGCTGCCGGGCGGGTACCGCTCCTCCGGACCGCCGTACGGCCGGTGTCGGGCTACTGCACTCCCGGCAGCACCGTTCCTGGTTCGGCCGGTGCGACTTCCACGGCCTTCGTCTTCGGACTGCTCCTCTCCTGCTTGGCCACCCAGGTGGCGAACCAGGAGAGGAGCATGCACATCCCGATGTAGATCGGCGAGATCACCATCACGACGGGGATGAAGGGAAGATCGTAGTCGAGGTTGGACGCGATGAGTTTGCCCGCGTGGAGGAACTCCTCGTACGTGATCAGATAGCCGAGCGAGGTGTCCTTCAGGGCCACCACCAACTGGCTGATGATGGTGGGCAGCATGGCGCGAACCGCCTGCGGGGCCAGCACGAAGGTCATGACCTGCGTCTTGCGCATCCCCAGTGCGTACGCGGCCTCGCGCTGGCCACGCTCCACCGAGTTGATGCCGGTACGGAACACCTCGGCGAGCACCGACCCGTTGTAGAGGGTCAGTCCGGCGACCAGCGCGGGCAGCGGCTGCACCTTCAGCGCCACGAAGATGAAGAAGATCATCACCAGGACGGGCATGGCCCGGAAGAACTCCACGACGAGCGTGGCCAGCCAGCGCACCGCCCGGTGTTCGGAGAGCCGGCCGACGGCCAGGACCGCCCCGAGGGCCAGTGAGAGCACCGCCGCGCAGGCGAACGCCTTGAGTGTGTTGCCGAGTCCGCGCAGCAGGAGTTCCTGGACGCCCTTGTACTCGAAGGGGGTCCACTTGGCGCTGGTGAACTGTTGTGTCTCGAAGAGCTGATAGACGATCCAGCCGACCAGGGCGATGATCACGGCCGTCGAGACGATTCCGTACACGAAGTGGCGTTTACGGGTCCGCGGGCCCGGGATGTCGTAGAGCGCGGTGGCGGCCGCCGCGTCGGTCATCGGGCCACTCCGTAGCGCTTCTCCAGCACGTTGAAGAGCGCGCTGATGGACAACGTGATAATGAGGTAGCCGACGGCGATCCAGACGAAGGTCCAGATGATGCTGTAGCCCAGCTCGTTGAGGGTCTTGTAGGTGCCGAGCAGTTCGGTGACGCTGAACGCCCCCGCGATCGCCGAGTTCTTGGCGAGGGCGATGAGCGTCGAACCGATCGGGGGGATCACCGAGCGGAACGCCTGCGGCAGCACCACGTTGCCCAGCGTCTGTCCGAAGGTCATTCCGAGACTGCGGGCCGCCTCGCCCTGCCCCTGCGGCACGGTGTTGATGCCGGAGCGGAGCACCTCGCAGATGAATGCGGAGGTGTAGCAGCCGAGTGCGAGGATCGCGAAGACCTTGAACGGCAGGACCAGGCCGAAGCGCGGCAGACCGAGCAGGACGGCGAAGAAGAGCAGGGTCAGCGGGGTGTTGCGCAGCACCGTCACCCAGGCGGTGCCGAACACCCGCAGCGAGCCGACGGGTGCCACTCGGAACGACGCCATGACGAGGCCGAGGACCAACGCCAGGATCGAGGCGTAGACGGTGAGTTCGAGGGTGCCGAGGAAACCTTTGGCGTAGAGCGAGAAGTTCTGTGTGAGTACGTCCATGGTCGTGGCCCGTCCCCTCAGGTCGCCGGGTAGCGGTCGATGGGCGGCGGAGTCGGTGCGGGCACTCCGGACAGGCCGAGCGTGGCCTCGAACGCCTTCTTCCAGTTGCCGTTCTTCTGGTTGGCCTCCAGGGCATCGTTGAGCGCGAACCGGAGCGCGTTGTCACTGCGCGGGACGCCGATGCCGTACGGCTCCTCGGAGAACGGCTTGCCGACCACCTTCAGCTCCTTGGGCGCCTTGGCCGCGAAGCCCAGCAGGATGGCGTCGTCGGTGGTGACGGCGTCGACCTGGTACGTCAGCAGGTTGTCGACGCAGATCGAGTACGTGTCGTACGCGACCAGGATCGCCTTCGGGTAGTCGGCCGCGATCCGCTGGTACGGGGTCGAGCCCGCGGCCGAACAGACGGTTCTGCCGGCCAGGTCCTGCGGGCCGTTGATGTCGTGCTCGTCCGTGCGGACGAGCAGCGACTGGCCCGCCAGGAAATACGGCCCGGCGAACCCGACGAGCTTCTTGCGCATGTCGTTGATGGTGTAGGTGCCGACGTAGTAGTCGATCTGCCCGTTCTGCAGCGCGGTCTCGCGGTTGGCGGAGGCGATCGTCCTGAAGCGGATCGTCTTCGGGTCGAAGCCGAGCGAGGCCGACATCATCCGGGCGATCTCGATGTCGAAACCGGAGTAGATACCCGTGGCCGGGTCCTTCTCGCCCAGATAGGGCTGGTCCTCCTTGGCCCCGACCTGGAGATATCCGCGTTTCTTGGCTTTGGTCCAGGTCTTCGATTCGGGCAGCCGGAAATTGGTGTCGACCGTGTAGACCGGCAGCCGGCCGGGCTTGGGCCCCTTCACCGGGGGGCTGCCCTCCTTCCCGCAGCCGGCGGCGAGGACGGCCAGCAGAAGGCCCGCGCAGGCGGCCAGAATTTTTCTCGTACGCAACAGGGAACCTCCCGTCAGTGCTTGAGGATCTTGGACAGGAAGTCCTTGGCCCGGTCGGTCTCCGGGGCGGTGAAGAAGGCCTCCGGGGTGCGGTCCTCGACGATGCGGCCGTCGGCCATGAAGACCACGCGATTGGCCGCGGACCGGGCGAACCCCATCTCGTGGGTGACGACGACCATGGTCATGCCGTCCCGGGCCAGCTGCTGCATGACCTCCAGCACCTCGTTGATCATCTCCGGGTCGAGCGCCGAGGTCGGCTCGTCGAAGAGGAGTGCCTTGGGGTCCATGGCGAGGGCGCGGGCGATGGCCACCCGCTGCTGCTGACCGCCGGAGAGCTGGGCGGGGTACTTGTCCGCCTGGGAGGCGAGCCCGACCCGCTCCAGCAGTTCCCGGGACCGCAGGTCGCACTGGTCCTTCTTGCGCTTGCGGACCTTGAGCTGGGCGAGCGAGACATTGGCCAGCACGGTCTTGTGCGCGAAGAGATTGAAGGACTGGAAGACCATCCCGACTTCGGCCCGCAGCTCCGCGAGTCCCTTGCCCTCCTCCGGGAGGGGCCTGCCGTCGATGGCGACGTAGCCCGACTCGATCGTCTCGAGCCTGTTGATGGTCCGGCAGAGCGTCGATTTGCCCGAGCCGGAGGGGCCGATGACCACCACCACCTCCCCGCGGCCGACGGTGAGATTGATGTCCTGCAGTACGTGCAACTTTCCGTAGTACTTATTGACGTTCCGCAGCTCGATCAACGGATCGACGGCCATGCGCTGCCCTACCCACTTATCGCTGTGTCGAGGTCAGCGCAAACTATCCATCCCGGCAAGGCACTTCACACCCGACACGCACAAATGGGGCATAAGGCGTTTTATTGGGTTTCGGAGTTTCCCCTAGCCTTCGGCCGACTCCGCGTACACCTGCGAGAGCTCAGGGCTGCCGGCCATCGCCCAGTCGAGCCCGGCCTCGACGACATCGATCTCCCGCCCGGAGGCGAGCCGCACCACCGGCTGCCCGCTGGGCCAGATGTGCCAGACGGCGCCGGGGACGTTCCGCACCAGGACGGTGCCGAGGTACAGTCCGGCGTCGTTACCCAGCCAGGGCAGCTCCTCCGGGTCGTCCCGCCAGCGGGGCGGCAGTTGGTCGAGTGCGACCAACGAGGCCGGAGTGTCGTCGAGTTCGAGCCCTCGCTGCCCTGCTCGGACACGCAGCAGCTCGCACTCGGCGAGCAGCTCGGCCACGCCGTCCGGGTCGGCCTCGACGGCGGCCGCGAGGCCCGCTCCGTGCCTACCGTCGTGACGCTTACGCCAGTTGTCCAAGAAGGGGATGTTCATACCACTCAGGGTCGCATCCCGGCCCGGTTACGCACCACAGGCGCGCGGCCTGTCGTTCGAGTGCTGAACCAGGTGCGCACGCCCACCCGTGCGCCGCCGCGCGCGCCGCCGCTACCGCCGGGCAGGCCGTCACACCCGCCCAACCCGGCCGTCGGACGGCGGGCCGAAGTACTCCGCAGTATCGGCGAGAGTCAACTCCCGCAGGGCCAGGCCCGTCAGAGGAGTCCTCAGCACCTGTGCACCCACGATGTCATCCGTCATGACCGCGGAGCCCAGGGTTGTCCCGTAGCCAGGTACCTGTGCAGGCCATTCTCTTTGAAGGGGTGGAGGCGGAGTGATCCGGACTGGTACGTTCGCCATCATGTCCAGCCCCGAGGCGAACAGACTCTAGCCACCGGTCCCGCCGGTGGCTGACCCGCTGTCGAGTCGATCCCGCACGGCCGATCAGGCCGGAGGATCGATTCCGTCCGGCTGCCGCCGCAGGACCACCGCAGTGTGGGCTGCGCTTCCCCGTATGCGCTCGTGCGCAGATTCCCGACCACGACGGCTGCCTGCCGCGTTGTCGCGTCACGTCCGTGAACAGACCTGGCGTTCTTCCGCGTTGCCGCTCGACCTGTCGGGTGGGCGCGGCCCACACCCCCTGCCTGGTCCGTCCCTCAGTCTGCCCATGGGGTTCCTTCATGCCATTTGCTGTCTACGCGCTCGGGCTCGCCGTCTTCGCCCAGGGCACCTCCGAGTTCATGTTGTCCGGTCTGGTCTCGGACATCGCCGACGACCTGCACGTATCCATCCCGGCCACCGGCCTGCTGACGTCGGCGTTCGCGGTCGGGATGGTGGTCGGCGCACCCGCGATGGCGCTCCTCAGCCGGAACTGGCCCCGGCGTCGCGCGCTGCTGTTCTTCCTCTCCGTCTTCACCGCCGTCCATGTCATGGGCGCGGTCACACCCGGATACGGCGTGCTGCTGGCGACACGGGTCGTCGGAGCGCTGGCGAACGCGGGTTTCTGGGCCGTGGCGCTGGTGACCGCGGTCTCCGTGGCCGGACCCGGCGCCCGAGCTCGCGCCACGTCGGTCGTGGTCGGCGGTGTCACCGTCGCCTGTGTCGCGGGGGTGCCCGCCGGCGCGGTGCTGGGCGGGCACTGGGGGTGGCGCGCCGCGTTCTGGGCCGTCGCCCTCGTCTCCGTACCGGCCCTTGCGGTGATCGCCAGGACGATCCCCAGCGAGCGGGCCGGGTCCCACGCGGTGGGCGGGCGTGCCGAACTGCGCTCCCTGACCGAGCCGCGGCTCGGTCTCACCCTGCTGACGAGCGCGCTCGTGCAGGGCGCGACCTTCTGCGCGTTCTCCTATCTGGAGCCGCTGGTCACCCAGGTCACGGGGGTCGGCGCCGGGTGGGTGCCTGCCGTGCTCGCGCTGTTCGGGGTCGGCTCGTTCCTGGGTGTCACCGTCGCGGGCCGGATCGTCGATGCGCGACCGGTCGCCGTCACCACCGCCGGACTGGTGGCGCTCACCGCCGGCTGGGCCGGGCTCGCACTCACCGCGGGGAGCCCGGTCGCGGTCGTCGCGCTCGTCCTGGTCCAGGGCATGCTCGCGTTCGGCACCGGAACAGCGCTGATCTCGCGGGTGCTCCAGTCGGCGTCCGGTGCGCCGACGCTGGCAGGCTCGTTCTCCACGGCCGCCTTCAACGTGGGCGGCGCGCTGGGGCCTTGGCTCGGCGGCATCACGATCGGTGCGGGGTTCGGCTTCCGGTCGCCACTGTGGGTGAGTGCGCTGCTGATGGTCCTGGCGCTCGGCGCGACCGCGGCGTGGTCCGCATACGACGCCCCGTCCGGCGCTGAACGGGCGGGGCGGTCCGAGCCTTCGCGAGCAGCCAGCAAGCGGGACAATGACAGGAATCACCGTATCGGCGGCCACTGACAATCGGTCCGGGCCGCATCTGAGATGCTCGCCCTCGTACGTGGGCGAACAGGGGGAAGCGCATGACCGAGGAGCGCGACGGCATGGTCGTCTACTGGCGGCCCGGCTGCCCGTACTGCATGAAGCTCCGCCTGCGGCTCCGGTTCACCCGCCTCAGGTACACCGAGGTAAACATCTGGCGGGATCCCGAGGCGGCGGCATTCGTCCGCTCGGTCGCCGACGGGAACGAGACCGTTCCGACGGTGTCCGTGGCGGGGCACGCGATGGTCAACCCGTCCAAGCGGCAGGTGCTCGACGCGGTCCGGGCCCATGCGCCGCAGCTTGAGGCGTCGTAGGTCCGGACCCCCGGACGTTGCTGATCAAGGCGCCCTTGTGCGCCGGGATCAGCGGGACGTCAGCGGACGGCGGTCACAGGTCCAGATCGACGACCACCGGCGCATGGTCGGACGCGCCCTTGCCCTTGCGCTCCTCCCGGTCCACATAGCTGTCCTTGACCGCCGCCGTGAAGGGGGCGTTGCCGTAGACCAGGTCGATCCGCATACCCTTGTTCTTCGGGAAGCGCAGCTCGCGGTAGTCCCAGAAGGTGTACGGGCGGTCGTACTTGAGCGGGCGCGGCATCACGTCCGAGAGGCCCTCCGCGCGGAGGGTGGCGAGGGCGGCGCGCTCGGCGGGGGTGACATGCGTGGCGCCCTCGAACAGGGCGGGGTCCCAGACGTCCTCGTCGGTCGGCGCCACGTTGAAGTCGCCGAGGACCGCGAACGGCTGGGTACCCGCGGCGTCGGGGGCGACCGCCTTCTGCAGGGCCTCGAACCAGCGCAGCTTGTAGGCGTAGTGCTCGTGGGCGACCTCGCGGCCGTTCGGCACGTACACCGACCAGAGACGGACCGGGCCGCAGGTCGCCGAGATCGCCCGGGGCTCCTGCACGCCCTCGTAATCGGGGCCGCCGGGCAGCCCCGTGACGACGTCGGCCAAGCCCGCCCGGGAGACCAGCGCGACCCCGTTCCACCGGCCCGTGGCGTGGACCGCGGACTCGTAGCCGAGCTCGCGCAGCTCGTCCGCCGGGAACTGCTCGGCCGCGCACTTGGTCTCCTGGATGCACAGCACGTCCGTGCCGGTGCTCTCCAGCCAGGCCAGCAGCCGCGGGAGGCGGGCGGTGATCGAATTGACGTTCCACGTGGCGATGCGCATGTACGTAAACCTAGCGGCTCCCACTGACAGTCGCCGCCCCGGCGCCGGTCACAGGCCGGTCGAGTCACCCGGGGCCAGCCGGCCGTGGTCGGTGCCGCCGAGGCTGCCGATCTGCCGGTCGTAGATCGGGCGGGCGAGATCGGTGAGCAGCGCGTCGTGGATGTCGATGGCGCGCCGCGGCTTGACCTCGCGTACGTAGTCGATGACCTCGGAGATCTTGTTCCAAGGGGCCATCACCGGGAGCATCAGGGTGTCGACGGGGTGGTCGGGCACGGTGAGCGCGTCGCCCGGGTGGAAGAGCGAACCGTCCACCAGGAAGCCGATGTTGGTGATCGGCGGGATGTCGGGGTGGATCACCGCGTGCAGTTCGCCGTGCACCTGTACGTCGAAGCCGGCCGCGGAGAACGTGTCCCCGTGCCCGACGGTGTGGACGCGCCCGGGGAACGCCGCGGAGAGCTGGTCGGCGACGCTGCGCAGGGTCCAGATCTGCGCGGCCGGGTTGGCCTCCATACCGGCCCGCAGCCGGTTCTCGTCGAAGTGGTCGGGGTGCTCGTGCGTCACCAGCAGCGCGTCGGCGCCGAGCGCCGCGTCCTCCTCCGAGAAGCCGCCGGGGTCGATGACGAGCGTGCGCCCGTCCTTCTCCAGGCGGATGCAGGAGTGCGTCTTCTTCGTCAGGGTCAGGTGCACGGGGTTCGCAGCGTTCATGGTCCCCATCCTGCTACGGGTGGGGACGGGTTTCTTCCTGAATCACGGTCTGGGCGATCGTGAACGCGGCGCCCGCGGCCGGTATGCCGCAGTAGACGGCGGTCTGCAGCAGCACCTCCTTGATCTCCGCGGGGGTCAGCCCGTTGCGCAGGGCCGCCCTGATATGCGCGGCCAGGCTCTCCAGATGGCCGGAGGTGACCAGCGCGGTGAGCGTGATGCAGCTGCGGGTGCGGCGGTCCAGGGCCTCGCGGGTCCAGGTCTCCCCCCAGGCGTAGCGCGTGACGAGCTCCTGGAACTCGCCGGTGAACTCGTCGGAGGCGGCCATGACCCGGTCGACATGGGCGTTGCCCAGCACCTCGCGGCGTACCCTCATGCCCGGTTCGTACGGGTCGGCGCGGCCGCTGGTCACGGCCTCCGGCTGATCCGCGGCGGGGGCGATCTCCGCGATGGGCAGCACGGGGGCGGAGAGCGCGGGGCCGGTGCTCGGGGCGGGGATGGCGGCGAGGGTGTCCTGCCAGCTCGTCGAGAAGTGGGTGACGAGCAGGTCGGTGACGGCGGCGGGCTGCTCGACCGGGGCGAGGTGCGAGGCTCCGGGGACGAGGGCGAGCCGGGCGTCCGGTATGCCCGCGACCAGGGTCCGGGCCTCGGCGGGCCCGGTGACCCGGTCCTCGGCGCCGACCAGCACGAGGGTCGGGACGCCGATGCGGCTGAGCTCGGTACGGATGTCGAAGGCGGCGAGCGCTTCGCAGGCGGCGATGTAACAGCCGGGGTCGGTGGTGCGGACCATCTGGACGGCCCACTCGACGATCGCGGCCTGGGCGGCGGCGAAGCCGGGGGTGAACCAGCGTTCGGGCGCGCTGCGGGCCATCGGATCCAGGCCGTTGGTGCGGACGACCACCCCGCGCTGCCGGAACTCGTCGGCGCTGCCGAACCGGGGCGAGGCGGCGACCAGGGCCAGCGAGGCGACCCGGTGCGGATGGCGCAGCGCGAGGTCGGCGCCGATCGCGCCGCCGATGGAGCAGCCCGCGTATCCGAAGCGCTGGACACCGAGACCGTCGAGGGTGGCCAGCAGCCGGTCGGAGAGCTCACCGACGGCGGTGGCCGGGTGGGCGGGGGCGCCGCCGTGGCCCGGCAGGTCGAAGCGGAAGATCCGCCAGTGCTGGGAGAGCTCCGGTATCTGCCGGTCCCACATGTGCCAGGTGGTGCCGAGCGACGGGCCGATGACGAGGACGGGGGCATCCTGCGGCCCGTCGAACCGGTACTGCAGGGTGTGCACTGGCTGCGCGTGGGAGGCCTGCGGAGGCGGGGCGGGCTGCGTCGGCGGAACGGGCTGCATGGGCGGCATCTGCTGGGCCGGTGGAACCGGCTGCAGGTGTGCGGCCTGGAACGGGGTGTGCGACTGTGCCTGCGACGGCGGCGCCGGTGTGGTCTGCGGTCCGTGGGACGGATCCACCGGCTGGAGGTGCAGCCCGGGCTGCGTGCCCTGCGCGGCGGCGTACGAATCGACGGGCTGCAGGCCCGGGAACGGCTCCACTGTCTGCGGCCCCTGGAACGGCTGCGCCGGTGGTGCGGACTGCGGCCCGGGGAAGGACTGCGCGGACTGCGGGGTCTTCGTCTCACTCACATCGCTCACTCGCTCCAGGTTAGTGAGCGCCCTGTAGGCCTCCGGTCAGGGGGTGGCCGCAGACACGACATAGACGACAGGAGATGCCGGATCGGTCATGTCGACGGTGATGCTCTGGGTGGGACGCGGGTTCTTGTTGGTGTGCGTGGTGCCCGCCCAGTCGGCGCCGGGGCCGAAGTACCAGTCGGCGATCTTGGCGTCGCGGGCACCGACGGTGACCTCGCTGTCCTTCAGGGCGGCGCGACCGCTGCCGAGACCGCTGAGGAACCGGTCGAGCCCGGCGGACGTCGTGCGGAACTGCACGTACATCCGGCTGGCCTTCCAGTTGTTGGTCTCGTAGTACTGGACGTCCCGGGCGTTGCCGGGGATCGGCAGTTCGAAGGTCCTGCGCTGCATCCGGGACGGCCAGCCCTCGTGCATCCCCTGTGCGGCGGCCTCGGCCTCCTTGTCCTGACCGGAGCGGCGGCTCTGCCCTGCGGAGACCAGCAGATAGCCGGCGGGGACGCCGATCAGCAGCACGATGATGGTCGCCGTGATCAGGCGTCGGCGGATCGTCCGGCGCCGGTCCTGCGGGGGCCTGCCGCCGTCCTCGCCGGGCGGCGAGGACTGGCGCGGCACAACGGGGTGCTCGACTGTGGTCATGTGCTGGGAATCCCTAGGAGGTGCGGGTGTTGCGCGTGGAGCGGATGGTGCTCGCGGCCTGGTCGTAGATCTGCGCATACCGCTCGTACCGCTCGACGCGACGGCGGTTGGTGCGGCGGAACCTCCGCGCGACCAGCCGGGCCAGGTCGGCGGCGCCGACCATACCTGCCTCCGGGCCGAGCTGCGCCTTGGCGATCCGGGCCTCGGGGCGGTAGCCGCGGCCGGTGAGATGGCGTTTGAAGGCGTCCCTGGCGGGGCCGATCAGCAGATCGTCCGCGGCGCTCACACCGCCGCCGATGACGAAGCAGGAGGGGTCGAGCGCGGCGGCCAGATTGGCGATGCCGACGCCGAGCCACTGGCCGATGTCCTGGAGGAGCTCGATGCACATCGCATCGCCCTCCCGGGCCAGTTCGGTGATGAGCGGCCCGGTGATCTCGGGGATGTTCCCCTTGACGCGCTCGATGATGCCGTGGGCGACCGGGGAATCCGCGGCGGCCAGCTCCCGGGCCTCGCGGACCAGGGCGTTGCCGGAGCTGTACTGCTCCCAGCAGCCGCGGTTCCCGCAGGGACAGCGGTGCCCGCCGGGCACCACCTGCATGTGGCCGAACTCACCGGCGACGCCGTACTTGCCGCGCTTGACCTGACCGTCCTCCAGGATCGCGCCGCCGATGCCGGTGCCGAGCGTGATCATGACCAGATGGTCCTCGCCGCGCCCGGCGCCGAAGCGCCATTCCGCCCAGGCGGCGGTGTTCGCGTCGTTGTCGACCATGACGGGGACGACGAGACGGGAGGCGAGGGCGTCCCTGAGGGGTTCGTCACGCCAGGCGAGGTGCGGGGCGAACAGCACCTTGGAGCGGTCCGCGTCGACCCAGCCCGCCGCGCCGATGCCGACGGCGTGCACATCGTGCCGGTCGGAGAGATCGAGGACCAGCTCGACGATGGTGTCCTCGACGACCTTGGGGCTCTTGGACTTGTCGGGTGTCTCGGTGCGCAACTGCTCCAGGATGTTGCCGTCGGCGTCGACGACACCCGCCATCACCTTCGTACCCCCGATGTCGATGCCGACGGTGGGCACCCGGGGCGCGGTGAGGTGCGAGCGCCGCTCGCGGGTGCCGACGGTCCGCAGGACGGTGGCGCGGGCGGAGCCGCGGTGTGTGAAGTCGCGGTACGTGCTCATCGTCCCTGCGGGGTCTGGGGGGCCGGGTGGTGGTGCTCCCGGCGACGAACGGCGCCCGTCAGGCTCGATTCTGCCACTGCCGGGGCGCCGGGGCGGGCGGCCCGGGTCCGCGGCGCCCCGGTGGCGCCCCGCCCCAGGGGGTGTCCGGCGGATCAGGGTCGACCCCGGCCGTGATCCGCCGGACACCCCTAAGGAGTGTCGTCGGTGTCCGGGCGCCCCGGTGACGTGGCCCGCCGCAGCTCGTGGCTGAGCTCCTCGAGCTCGCTGCCCCCCGCCATCTGGCGGGTCAGCTCGTCCAGCGTGATGCCGTCCTTGGCGTGGCTGCCGGACATGGCACCTCGCTTGAGCAGCACGAACCGGTCACCGACCAGATACGCATGGTGCGGGTTGTGCGTGATGAGAACCACGCCGAGTCCGGCGTCCCGGGCGGCCGCGACGTACTTGAGCACGACCCCGGACTGCTTGACGCCGAGCGCCGCGGTGGGCTCGTCCAGGACGAGCACCTTGGCACCGAAGTAGACGGCGCGCGCGATGGCGACGCACTGGCGCTCGCCGCCGGACAGAGTGCCGATCGGCTGGTCGACGTCGCGCAGGTCGATGCCCATGCGCAGCAGTTCGGAGCGGGTGGTCTCGCGCATCTGCCGGACGTCGAGCGTCTTGAACGGGCCGACACCCGTCGTCGGCTCGGAGCCGAGGAAGAAGTTCCGCCAGACGGGCATCAGCGGGACGACGGCCAGGTCCTGGTAGACCGTGGCGATGCCCCGGTCGAGGGCGTCGCGCGGATTGGCGAGCGTGGTCTCCTCACCGTCGATGAGGAACGTGCCGGCGTCGTGCCGGTGCAGGCCCGCGATGATCTTGATGAGGGTGGACTTGCCCGCGCCGTTGTCGCCCAGTACGCAGGAGATCTCGCCCGCGCGGACCTCCAGCGAGACGTCCTGGAGCGCCTTGATGTTGCCGTAGAACTTGCTGACGTGGTCCAGCTCGATCAGCGCCGGGGGGGCCGGGGTCGTCATTTCGTCGCCTCCGCGCGCTTGCGTACCCATGCGTTGAGCAGGGTGGCCAGGAGCAGCATGGCTCCGAGGAAGAACTTGAACCAGTCCGGGTTCCACTCCGCGTACACGATGCCCTTGCTGGTCATGCCGAAGATGAACGCGCCGACCGCCGAGCCGATGGCGGAGCCGTAACCTCCAGTGATCAGGCAGCCGCCGATGACGGCCGCGATGATGTACGTCAGCTCGTTGCCGACGCCCTCACCGGACTGCACCACGTCGTACGAGAACAGCAGATGCTGCCCGGAGACCCAGGCGGCGAAGGCGACCCCGAGGTACAGCCCGACCTTGGTACGGATCACCGGGACGCCGACCGCGCGGGCCGCGTCGGCCTCGCCGCCGACGGCGAAGATCCAGTTCCCGAAGCGGGTACGGAGCAGGATTCCGGTGGCGATCGCCACGAGCACCGCCCACCACAGGATGGTCACCTTGAACTCGACCCCGCCGACGGTCCACTCCGAGGCGAAGACCTTGCGGGCCGAGCCGAAGCCCTCCATGTCGCCGATGGACTTCGTCGACACGGTGCCGCTGATCAGCTTGGTGAAGCCGAGGTTGAGACCGGTCAGCATCAGGAACGTGCCGAGCGTGATGATGAAGCTCGGAAGTTTGGTGCGGGTCAGCATGAGCCCGTTGAACGCGCCGATGGCCAGGGTCACCAGCAGCGACACGAAGACGCCGACCCAGACGTTGGCCGTCATCTGGTAGCTGAACATCGACGAGACCAGCGCGGAGCTGGTGACCAGCACACCGGCGGAGAGGTCGAACTCGCCGCCGATCATCAACAGGGCAACCGGCGCCGCCATGATCCCGATGGTGGACGCCGCGTAGAGCACCGTGCCCAGGCTGGACGCGCGCAGGAAGCTGTCGGCGACGATCGAGAAGAAGAGGAAGACGGCCGCGGCGCCGACGACCGATCCGAGTTCGGGGCGGCCCAGGAGCCTGCGCAGCGGTGAGGTGCGCAGCAGCCGCTCGTCGGCCCCGGACGGGGCGGGTGGTTGCTCCGTCGTGGTCATCGGGTCCCCCGCTTCGTGTACTCCGCCAGCTGGGCGGCGTCCTTCGAGGTGATGATCTGCGGGCCGGTGAGGACGGGGCTGCCGCCGCCGAGCACATTGCGGTTGTAGCGGTAGAGCCAGAGCAGGTCGACGGCCTCGTACCCCTGGAGGTAAGGCTGCTGGTCCACGGCGAAGCCCAGGGTCTTGTCCTGGAGTGCGGCGGCGACCTTGGCGTTCAGGTCGAAGGTGTCGATCTCGGCCTTGGACCCGGCGGTCTGCTTCGCCTTCACAGCGGCGTCGGCGAATGGCGCACCCAGGGTGACGACCGCGTCGATGCTCTTGTCGGCCTGGAGCTTCGCCTCGATGGACGCCTGGACGTCGGGCATGTTGGTGCCCTCGACGTACAGGTTCTGCATCTGCCCGTCGAAGGTCTTCTTCGCCCCGGCGCAGCGCTGCTCGTGCCCGACGTTGCCCTGCTCGTGCAGGATGCACAGGGCCTTCTTGCGACCGCGCGCGTTGAGCTCGTCGCCGACGGCCTCGCCCGCGATGGACTCGTCCTGGCCGATGTGGGTGAGCGCGCCGAACGCCCTGGACTCCGCGGAGCCCGAGTTCACCGTGATCACCGGTATCCCGGCCCGGGTCGCCTTGGCGACGACGTCCTTCAACGCGTCGGGCTTGGCGAGCGTGACGATCAGCCCGTCGACCTTCTGGTCGATGGCGGCCTGGACGAGCTGGGCCTGCTGCTGCGCCTCGTCGTTGTGCGAGTACAGGAACTTGATGTTGTCCTTGACGGCCGCCTGCTTCGCACCGCTCTGGACGATGTCCCAGAAGGTGTCGCCATCGCCCGAGTGGGTGACCATGGCGAAGGTCCAGCGGGGTGTGTTCACCGCGGACCGGCCTTCGGCGGCGGCCTGGGCCGCGCGCTCCTCCGCCCGCTTGCCACCGGTGCTGCTGCATCCCACGAGGGAGGCCCCGAGCACCGCCGCAAGCACGGCGCCCATCGCACGTACCCCTGTCCGAACCCTTGCCACGACGTGGTGCCCTTCTTGTGCTGCTCGCTGTGCTGCTTGGTGCCGACCGGGGGTGTTTTCACCCGGTCCGGCTGGCCAAGTATCCCCGAGCCCGACTCGGCGCCGCCCGGCAGGGGCGGGCCGTGTGTGTCGGCACACAGTGGGCACGGCGGTCCGCACGCGGGTCACCGGGTACCGCGCGCGGTGTACTTCTCCAGCTGCGGTACGTCGGCGGCGGTGACGATCGCCGGGCCGGTGAGCACGGGCTTTCCGCCGCCGATGACGTTTCCGTTCGTCCTGTCGAGCCACAGTTCGTCGACGGCGAGATAGCCCTGGAGGTAGGGCTGCTGGTCGACGGCGAAGCCGACCTCGGAGGCCTTCAGCCGTTTGACGACCTCGGCGTTGAGATCGAACGTGTCGACCTCGGCCTTGGAGCCGGAGCCCTCCTTGGCCTTGACGGAGGCGGCGGCGAACGGCGCGCCGAGGGTGACGACCGTGTCGATGCCGTGGTCGGCCTGGAGCTTCGCCTCGATGGAGGACGTGGAGGCGGGCATGTTGGTGCCTTCGATGCTGAGGTTCTCGACGCTCCCCTTGAAGGTCTTCTTCACCCCGGCGCAGCGCTCCTCCAGCGACACATTGCCCTGTTCGTGGATGACACAGACGGCCTTCTTGCGGCCCCGCTTGTTGAGCTCCTCACCGACGGCCTCGCCGGCGACCTGCTCGTCCTGCCCGATATGGCCGATCGCGCCGACGCCCTTGGAGAACTGCGCGCCCGAGTTGATGGTGACGACGGGGATACCCGCCTTCACGGCCTTGGCGACGACGTCCGCCAGGGCTTCCGGTTTGGCGAGGGTGACGACGATGCCGTCGACCTTCTGGTCGATGGCGGCCTGGACGAGCTGGGCCTGCTCCTTGCCCTCCTTGTTCGCGGAGTACAGGAACTCGATGTTGTCCTTGGCCGCCGCCTGCTTCGCACCGCTCTGGACGATGTCCCAGAAGGTGTCGCCCTCCCCCGAGTGCGTGATCATCGCGATCTTCATCCGGGGCGTGGAGACGCCCTTGGCTCCCTGCCCGCTGCCGCTGCCGGACCTGTCCTCGGAACTCTTGCCGCCGGAGCTGCTGCATCCGCCGACGGCGGCGGTGACGGCGAGGGTGATGGTGCAGATGGCGATCAGGGGTGCTGCCTTGCGAGGAGTACGCATGGTGGGTCCGCCTTCTCTCCCGGCCGCCCGAGTGCGGCTTGGGGAGTTGTAGCGAGGAGCGGGGACCCCGTCAACGGGCCGATATGCGGGCGTCAGCGGACAAGCAGCTGGAAATCGAAGGCGTAGCGCGACGCCCGGTAGATGTGCGAGCCGAATTCGACCGCCCGTCCGGTGTCGTCGTACGTGGTGCGTTCCATGGTCAGCAGCGGGGCGCCCTCGGGCTCGGCGAGCTGTGCCGCCTCCTCGGCCGTGGCGAGGCGGGCGCCGACGGTCTGGCGGGCGCTGTGCAGGGTGACTCCGGCGGCCCGCAGCATCCGGTAGAGGCCGGTGGCCTCCAGTCGTTCGGTGGACAGGTCGACGAGGCCGGCCGGCAGGTGGTTGCGGAGCAGGGCCATCGGTTCGCCGTGCGCGGACCGCAGCCGTTCGACGAGGTGGACCTCGGTGCCTTCCGGGACGCCGAGGGCGGCGGCGGGGGCGGCGGGGGCGGGGGCGGGCTCGACCGTGTTGCGCAGGACGCGGGTGGTGGGGCGCTGCCCGGCCGCCTCCAGGTCGTCGTACAGGCTGCTCAGTTCGAGCGGACGCCGGACCTGGCTGTGGACGACCTGGGTGCCCACCCCGCGGCGACGGACCATCAGCCCCTTGTCGACGAGCGACTGGATGGCCTGGCGGACGGTCGGGCGGGACAGGCCGAGCCGGGCCGCGAGCTCGATCTCGTTGCCGAGGAGACTGCCGGGGGCGAGCCGGCCCTTCTCGATGGCGGCCTCCAGCTGCTGGGCCAGCTGGTAGTAGAGCGGGACCGGGCTGCTGCGGTCCACGCCGAGTTCGAGGGCGGCGGGGTCGGCGGTGGGTTTGGACACGGCAGGAGCGTAGCTGTCACGTCCGGAGCACCGGTAGTCAGGTCGTCCTGTTGTCCGGACAATCCAGCGCCCTCGCCGCATCGCGTGGCCCCGCCCGTGAAACCGATGTGACGCCGGAGCCGTACGGGGTGTGGGTGCTACGGCTCGATCCATCGAACACACCCCAGTTTGTCAGGACATATAGTTGACAGCGCAGCTGGTGGGCGGCACGTTGGGTCCATGCGCATCGGACTCATCGGCACCGGCCGGATCGGTTCCTTCCACGCGGGCGCGCTGGCCCGCCACCCCGAGGTGGACACCTTGGTGGTGACGGACACCGACGGGGCACGGGCAGCCCGGGTCGCGGACCGCATCGGCCGCGCGACAGTTGTCGGGTCCGCGGCCGAGGTGCTGGGCGCGAGGGTGGATGCCGTCGTGATCGCCTCGGCCACCTCGGCGCATGCGGAGCTGATCGGACTGGCCGCACGGGCGGGCCTGCCGGCGTTCTGCGAGAAGCCCATCGCACTGGATCTGGCGGGGACGCTGGGCGCCCTGCACGAGGTCGAGCGGGCCGGGAGCGTACTCCAACTGGGCTTCATGCGCCGCTTCGACGCCGGGTATGGTGCGGCGCGCACCGCCGTGCGGAGCGGGGCACTGGGCAGGCTCCACACCGTACGGGCCATGACGTCCGATCCGGCGCCGCCGCCCGCCGCGTATCTGCCGCACTCCGGCGGCCTGTTCCGGGACTGTCTGGTCCATGACTTCGACATCCTGCGGTGGGTGACGGGCCGCGAGGTGGTGGAGGTGTACGCCACGGGTTCGGATGCCGGTCCCTCTATGTTCCGGGCGGCGGGCGATGTCGACACGGCGGCGGCACTGCTGACCCTCGACGACTCCTCACTGGCGACGGCGACGGCGACCCGGTGCAACGGCGCCGGGTACGACGTACGGATGGAGCTGGCGGGCGAGCTCGACCAGGTCGCGGTCGGTCTGGACGACCGTACGCCGCTGACGTCAGTGGAACCCCAGGGCCCCGCCGCCCCGGCCAAGCCGTGGCCGGGGTTCCTGGAGCGGTTCGCCGCGGCGTACGAGGCGGAACTGGACGCGTTCGTAAGGGTGGTGCGGGGCGAGGCGGCCAACCCGTGCGACGGCCGGGAGGCTCTGCACGCGCTGCGGATCGCGGAGGCGTGCGAGCTGTCCCGGCGCGAGCACCGGCCGGTGGCGGTGGCGGAAATCCGCACCGACTGACGGTGCGGATTCGCTACCAGGCGACCGGCAGCCGCTCGGGACCCCGGATCAGCATGCCCGTTCGCCAGGTCAGGGCGGCGGGATGCGCGTCCAGGGCCAGGCCGGGGCAGCGCTCCAGCAGGGATCTGATCGCGATCCGGGCCCCGATGCGGGCCAGGGGCGCGCCCAGGCAGTAGTGGATGCCGTGGCCGAAGGCGACATGGCCGCGGGCGTCCCTGGTGATGTCGAAAAGGTCGGCGTCCTCGAAGCGGGCCGGGTCGCGGTTGGCGTCGGCCATCGCGATCAGGACCAGTTCGCCGCCGCCGGGAACGACGGTGCCGCCGATGTCGAGCGGCTCGGTGGTGAACCGGTACGTGGGGGTCTCGACCGGCCCCTCGTAGCGCAGCGTCTCCTCCACCGCGTTGTCGATGAGTCCGAAATCGGCGCGCAGCGCGGACAGTTGGTCCGGGTGACCGAGGAGAGCCAGAACGCCGTTGGAGATGAGGTTGACCGTGGTCTCGTGTCCGGCGACGAGCAGCAGCCAGGCCATGCCCATCAGCTCGTCCTCGGAGAGCCGGTCGCCGTCGTCGTCCGCCGTGTGGATCAGCGCGCTCATCAGGTCGTCGCCGGGCTGTGCGCGCTTGTCGGCCAGCAGCCCCGCCATGTAGCGGGTCATGTCCCCGGTGGCGGCCACCCGCGCCGCCGCGTCGACCGACGACACAGCGATGTTGGACCATTCACGGAACGACCCGCGGTCCAGGAACGGGACCCCGAGCAGTTCGCAGATGACGGACATCGGCAGCGGGAAGGACAGCGCTTCGACGAGGTCGGTCCTGCGGTCCGGTTCCGCCAGCATCCGGTCGAGCAGTTCGTCGGTCATCTCCTGGATCCGTGGAGCGAGTTGCTCCATGCGGCGCGGGGTGAACTCGCGGGTCACCAGCTTGCGCAGCCGGGTGTGCACAGGGGCGTCCGAGCTGAGCATGGACGTCCCGGCGGAGACCTTGCTGACGCCCAGGGCGGGTGAGGCGTTGTCCCACTGCTTGGACAGCCGCGGGTCCGCGAGCGCGGTGCGGCCTTCTTCGTATCCGACGACGAGCCAGGCGTCGGTGCCTTCCGGTATCCGGATCCGGTGGACGGGTCCACGCTCCCGGAGCGCGGCGTAGACGGGGTGAGGGTCGCGGGTGAACGTCTCACCGAGCGCGGCGAGATCGACGACATCCACGGATTCGGTCGCTTCGGTCGCTCGACTGGTCAAGGAGGGTCCCTTCACTGCGTCCGGGCGGAGAGCACGGTTCCCTGGGCGACCGCGCACAGGGCTTCCGCGCCGTCGTCCGCCGCGGCGAACAGATCGCAGCGGACCACCGCCTGGCGACGGCCGGTGTGGACGACGGTGGCGCGGGCGATCAGGGTGCGACCGGTGGCCGGACGGATGTACTGGATCGAGAAGCCACCGGTCAGTACGGCCGGCCCGAGGGTCGTTCCGGCGGCGAAGGTGATCGAGTTGTCGGCGGCGTACGACAGCACGCCGCCGTGCACAAAGCCGTTCTGCTGCTGGAGCTCCTGCCGGATGTCCACTTCGAGGGTGGCGGCGCCGCCCCCGAAGGCGGTGATCCGTGCCCCGACGAGCCCGCTGAACGGCTGGCTGTCGAGGACCTTCTGCGCCATCTGCATGTCAAGTCCGCTCATGACAAGCCTTCTTATCTCACCAGCGCACCGGCAGCTGCCGGACCCCTCGGATCAGCATCCCGGGCAGCCAGTCCAGCTCTGCACCGGCCGGGTCGAGTGCGAGATCCGGGCACCGCTCCAGCAGCGTACGAATCGCGATCCGGCCCTCCATCCGGGCCAGCGGCGCCCCCATGCAGAAGTGCATGCCGTGGCCGAAGGCCAGGTGGCCCTGGGCGTCGCGGCTGATGTCGAAGTGGTCCGGGTCCGGGTAGCGAGCGGGGTCGCGGTCGCCACCGGCCAGGGCGACCAGGATCGCCTCGCCCGCCGGAATGGTCCGGTTGCCGATCTCGACCGGCTCCCGGGCGAAGCGGAAGGTGGCGGTCTCCACGGGTCCGTCGTACCGGAGCATCTCCTCGACCGCGCCGTCGATCAGACCGAGGTCGGCGCGGAGTGCGGCAAGTTGTCCGGGGTGGGCGAGCAGGGCCCGTACCCCGTTGGAGATCAGATTGACGGTGGTCTCGTGTCCGGCGACGAGCAGCAGGAAGGCCATGCCGACGAGTTCGTCGGGCGACAGACCGTCACCCTCCTCGTCCCGCACTCTGATCAGCGCGCTCATCAGGTCGTCGCCGGGAGCGCACCGCTTGTCCTCGATGAGCCCCACGAGATAGGCCCCCATCGCGCGGACCGCTTCGCCTCCCGTGTCCGAGGACGTCGGGGCGACGATGCCGTTCGACAGCAGGCGGAACCGGTCGCGGTCCAGGTCCGGCACGCCGATCAGCTCGCAGATGACGGTCATCGGCAGCGGGAAGGCGAGCGCGTCGACGAGGTCGCCGCGCCCTGCGGGCACCATCGCGTCGAGCAGTTCGTCGGTGATCTGCTGGACCCGCGGCCGCAGCGACTCGATCCTTCGGGCGGTGAACTCGCGGGCGACCAGCTTGCGCAGCCGGGTGTGGTGCGGCGCGTCCATCTCCAGCATGTTGGCGTTGATCGGATCGCCGTCACCGGTCCAGAGGTCCGAGGTCCGCCAGTCCTTGCTGAGCCGCTGGTCGGCGAGGGCCGCGCGGCCCTCCTCGTACCCGACGATCAGCCAGATCCGCTCGGCGTCATCGGTGCGGATGGTGTGCACCGGGCCCTCGGAGCGCAGCTTCGCGTACGTCGGATAGGGATTCGCGGTGAAGTCGTGGACCCCGCGAAGATCGATGTCGACTGTGGACACGGTTCAGCCCCTCCCGGCCAGTTCGGTTCGATCGCCTCGGATCGAACCGTCTCAGCGTACGTCGCCCGCGCCGTCGTCCTCCTCGTCGAGCAGCCCCGCATCGTGCACCAACAGCGCGATCTGGACACGGTTGTTGAAGTCGAACTTCGCAAGAATGCGTGACACGTGTGCTTTCACGGTGGCCACGCTGAGATAGAGGCTCGCGGCGATTTCCGCGTTGGAACGGCCGCGTCCGACGGCGACCACGACCTCGCGCTCCCGCTCGGCGAGACCGGCGATCCTCCGGCGTGCCCGCTGGGCCCGGCCCGCGCGGTCGTCGGCGCCGGTCCCCGTTCCGATGCCCGCGGCCCGGTTCATCAGCTGCCGGGTGACGGCGGGCGACAGCACGGGGTCACCGGCCGCGACCCGGCGCACCGAGTCGACGATCTGCGCGGGCGGCGTATCTTTCAGGACAAATCCTGCGGCCCCGGCGCGGATGGCTCGCAGCACCTGCTCATCGGCGTGGAAAGTGGTCAGGACGACGACTTCCGGGGCGTCGGGGCGGCTGCGCAGCGCCTCGGTCGCGGCCAGTCCGTCCACGGTCGGCATTCTGATGTCCATCAGCACCACGTCGGGGCGGAGCCGGTCGACGAGGTCCGCGACCTCGGAGCCGTCCGCTCCCTCCCCCACGATCGCGATGTCCTCCGCGCCGCCGAGCATGAACGTCAGCCCGGCCCGCACGAGCGGATCGTCGTCGACGATGAGCAGCCGCACGGGCCGTGCCGGAGGATCCAGGGGGGTGGTCATGAGGTCCACGGTAGCCAGGCCCGGATCCCGAATCCGCCGTCGGGGTCGGGCCCGTGGCCGAGGCGGCCCCCGGCGAGGGTGGCGCGCTCGGTCAGACCGATGAGGCCCTGGCCGGAGCCGGGAACCCGCTCGAACGGTTCGACGGGCGCCGGGTTGCGCACCTCGATGGTGAGACCGTCGCCCGGACCCCCGGTGACGGTGACGGCGACCTCGGCTCCGGGGGCGTGTTTACGGGCGTTGGTCAGGCCTTCCTGCGCGATGCGGTAGACGGTGCGGCCGGTGGCGGCGGGGGCGGCGGCCGGGTCGGCGATGCGGTTGTCGAGGGTGACCTTCATGCCTGCGCGACGGGACTCGGCGATCAGCGCGTCGAGGGTGGCAAGGGTGGGCTGCGGCCGGTTGCCCTCCCCGTTGTCACCGGGACTGCGGAGGACACCGATGATCTCGCGGAGGTCCTGGAGCGCCTCGTGCGCGCTGTCCCGGATCACCCCGGCAGCCCGGCCGACCTCGGCGGGAGGTGCGTCGGGACGGAATTCGAGGGCGCCCGCATGGACGCTGAGGAGGGTGAGGCGGTGGGCGAGGACGTCATGCATCTCTCGGGCGATGGCCTCGCGGGCCAGCCGCTGCGCCTGCTCGGCGCGGAGCTCGGCCTCGGTCTCGGCCCGGTGAGCGCGCTCGCGCAGGGTGATGACGAGCTGACGCCGGGACCGCACGACCATGCCCCAGCTCAGCACCAGCAGGACCAGCAGCACACCGATGATCGTGGAGGCAACGAACGAGGTGTCCGGGTCGGGGCGCAGATACGGCTGTACGGGGGCGACGGCCAGGGCCAGCGCACCGACGGCGGCCACCGGTTCGAACGGCCGGTGCACCGCCACGCTGAACAGCGCGACGAGCATGGCCCCGGCAGCGACCGGTTCGACGGTGGCGAGCAGCGTCAGGACCACGGCCAGTCCGACCGGCCACCGGCGCCGCGTCCACAGCGCGCAGCAGGCCGCGGCACCGATCAGCGAGTCGACGAGGACGACACCGTCGGGGGTGGTGCGGTCGGCGTCGATCGCGGCGGCCGCGAGCAGGCCGATACCGGCCGCACAGAGGAAGGCCGTGATGTCGACGACCCAGTCCCGTACTGTGCGGCGCGCCCGGCGGCCATGGTCGCCGGGCAGCTCGGGCTCGGCCATGGCCGAGGGGAGCAGCCAGCCGTATTCCGTACGCGTCATATCGACAAAGCTACTCAGGTGACGGGCTCGTACCGGCCGTGCGGGAGCGGGAAGCCACCAAAGTTGCCGGATCGGATACTTTCGGCGCGGTGCCGCAGACCGGCGGCCGACACCGCGGCCGGAGCGGGCCCGCGAGGCTCTCCTCTCAGGGCGCGGAGGCGGCGCGACGCCCCCAGCCCGTCCCGGCGAGGACGAGCACCGCGCCCACCACGCCCAGGACGCCGAGCCGTTCTCCTCCGATGGCGATGCCCGCGGCGGCGGCCCACAGCGGTGTCTCACCGCTCGGGCGCGACCGGCGGTCATGCGCGGCCATCCCTTCCGACGCCACTTTCGCCCGGAACTCATCGGTCCACCCGACGGAGCTTCCGCCGCGTAGGCGTCCGTTTCCCGCCGGTCACCGCACGGCGAACGGACTTTCCTTGTCCCTGTCGAAACAACAGCCCCGACCGGCAAGGAGCCCACCATGACCAGCACCGACACCAGGACCGCACTCGTCACCGGCGGCAGCCGCGGCATCGGCGCCGCGACCGCGCTGCGGCTCGCCCAGGACGGCGCCGATGTGGCGCTGACGTATGTACAGGACGAGGACGGCGCCCGTGAGATCGTCCAGAAGATCGAGGCGTACGGCCGCCGCGCGCTCGCCCTGCGCGCCGACTCGGCCGACCCCGATGCGGTCCCGGCGGCCGTGCACGAGGCCGCGGACACGTTCGGGCGGCTCGACATTCTCGTCAACAACGCGGGCATCGGCGTCCTCGGCCCCATCGGCTCACTCACCCCGGCCGATGTGGACCGGGTGCTGGCCGTCAATGTCCGGGCGGTGTTCCTCGCCTGCCGGGCGGCGGCCACCCGGATGGAGCGCGGCGGTCGCATCATCTCCGTCGGAACGGCCCTGAGCAGGCGCGCGGGCGGTCCGGGCAGCACGCTCTACGCCATGAGCAAGTCGGCGCTCGCCGGTCTCACCAAGCCGCTCGCCCATGAGCTCGGCCCGCGCTCCATCACGGTGAACCTGGTCCAGCCCGGCCCGATCGACACGGACCTGAATCCGGCCGACGGCCAGTACGCCGCCGGACAGCGCGCCGGCACCGCCCTGGACCGCTTCGGTACGACGGCTGAAGTGGCCTCCCTGATCTCCTACTTGGCCGGTGACGAAGCGGCGTACATCACCGGTACGGAGGTGGTGGTGGACGGCGGCCACGCGGCCTGACCCACGCGATCTCCTGGCGGACCCCGGGCTCGTCACCGTCGCCGCGGCACACGGGGTGACCCCCGGTCAGGCCGCGCTGCGCTGGCACACTCAGCTGGGGGCGGTCCCGATCCCGAAGTCCTCCGATCCGGGGCGGCAGCGCCAGAATCTGGAGATCTTCGGCTTCGAGCTGACGGCGGACGAACTGGCCAGGATCTCCGCCGGTCCGCGGCGGCGGTACGGCGGAGATCCCGATGTCCACGAGCAGTTCTGAACCGCCGGGACTCACGGACTACTGACGGCTGGGCGCGAGCTCCGTCATCCGGGACCAACCGTCGCCCGGGACCTCGACATTGATGATCTCCGGGGTCACCGCGACGAGGTCCGCCATCTGGTCCATCGCCGCCGCGAAGTGCTCGGACTTCACATGCGCCTCTCCGGCCTCGGGAGACGCGAAGGCCTCCAGGAGCACGAACTGGTCCGGGTTCTCGACGCTGTACGACCACTCGAAGAACACATTGCCCGGCTCCTGACGGGTGGCGAGGGTGAAGGGCTCGACGGCGGGCAGCCAGTTGTCGCGCTCTTCGCTGTGGACGGTGAACTTGACGGCGATGAAGATCATGACAACTCCTGCTCGGGATGTGCGACGGACCCAGCGTCCCATAAGCCCTGAATGCGGACGCATCGGGCGCACCCGAGGGAGTGGCGGGAGCCGCCATCCCCGAACGAGTGACAGGCGCCGCCGCCCGTCCTCGTCAGCCGCCCAGTTCCTGGTGGCGGGCGGCCAGTCGGGCAGCCCCCTCCTGCGTCAGCGAGCCGAACAGCCGCAGCCGTGAGATACCGCCGTCCGGGAAGATGTCGATCCGCACGTGCGTGGCGCGCACGGCCTCCGGGAGGACGAAGCGGTGGTTCGTGTCGGGCTGCAACTGGGTCCGCGGCAGGACTTCCGCCCAGTCGCCGCTCCTCCCGTCCCGCACCGAAAGGCTCGCCCAGCCCGCCGAGTTGCCCTTGAGACAGGCGGTGTCGATCTCGACGGCCCGGATCTCCGCCTGCTCGGCGAGCCGGTAGCGGATCCAGTCGTTGCCCTTGTCGCGGCGGCGTCGGGTCTCCCAGCCGTCGTTCATCGTGCGGGAGCGACCGGGCAGGACGGTGTTGGTGGCCGGGGAGTAGAAGCGGTCGGAGGCGTCCTCGACCTGGCCGCCGTTCTCCAGCGCGGCAAGGTCGAAGGTGGCGAGGGCGGCCAGCCAGGCGGGGTCGGGGGCGACCTCTCCGTAGACCCGGAGGCGGGCGATTCCGCCGTCGGGGTGCTGGTTGACCCGCAGATGGGTGACGCGCCGGCCGGCGTCGACCGCGAAGCCGTTGGCCGCGTGGCCGCCGACGGCCGTACGGGGTATGAGGGTTGTCCACTTCACGTCCGGCGCGAGGAGTTCCTCGGGGGACGGGGAGCCGGGCACGGAGGCCGCCTCGACGGAGACAGCCTGCGGGTAGTTGCCGCGGAAATGGGCGGTGTCGACGACGATGCCGCGTACGACACCGGGCGCGCCGAGCCGTACCAGCGCCCAGTCGTGGTCCTCGTCCGAGGGGTGCGGTTGCGCGGCGCTGACGCCGCGGCGGCGGCGGGTCTCCCAGCCGTCCATGATCTTGCCCTTGTGGCCGAAGTGCTCCGGGTCGAACTCCGCGGGCCCCGGCTTCAGCAGGTTCTCACGCTCGGCGAAGAACTCGTCGTTGGCTGCGATCACACCCGCGCCGAGCCGCCGGTCGGCGAGATCGACGAGGTGGGTGAAGGGGAAGTCGGCGGTGCGGTAGTCGGCGTAGGGGTCGCCGCCTCCGTACGGGTCTGCGTCACCGGTGAAGTGCGCTGTCGCCGTCATGGTCAGTGGTTCCTTACGTTGTTGGTGGGTTGATTCCTTTCGAGGAGGCGGCCGGTGGGCTCGGCGAGGGCGCCGTCGGCTGCGATCCGCTGCCCGCGCAGCCAGGTCGACTTCACGACACCGTGCAGGGTCTTACCGGCGTAGGCGGTGACCTGGTTGCGGTGGAAGAGCTCGGCGGGGTCGACGGTGAAGGTCTCGTCGGGGGCGAGGACCGCGAAGTCGGCGTCGCGCCCGGCCTCGATGGCGCCCTTGCGGGTCAGTCCGGCCAGCTCGGCGGGGGCGGCGGACATCCAGCGGACCACGTCGTCGAGCGAGTGGCCGCGCCGGCGCGCCTCGGTCCAGATGGCGGGCAGTCCGAGCTGGAGGGAGGAGATACCGCCCCAGGCGGAGGCGAAGTCAGGCGTCTTGAGGTCCACGGTGCAGGGCGAGTGGTCGGAGACGATGCAGTCGATCGTGCCGTCGGCGAGCCCGGCCCAGAGCGCATCCTGGTTGGCGGCTTCCCGGATCGGCGGGCAGCACTTGAACTCCGTCGCCCCGTCCGGGACTTCCTCTGCGGTGAGGGTGAGGAAGTGCGGGCAGGACTCGACGGAGACGCGTACACCCTCCCGCTTGGCGGCGGCGATCAGCGGCAGCGCGTCGCTGGACGACAGGTGCAGGACGTGGATGCGCGCGTTCAGCCGCCTGGCATGCGCGATGAGGCTCTCGATGGCGGTGTTCTCGGCGTCGCGCGGCCGGGAGGCGAGAAAGTCGGCGTAGGCGGGTCCGCTGCGCTGCGGCGCGGCCGCCAGGTGGTGCGGGTCCTCGGCGTGCACGATCAGCAGCCCGTCGAAGCCGGCGATCTCGGCCAGGGAGCGGGCCAGCTGTTCCTGGTCCAGCTCCGGGAACTCCTCGACCCCGGAGGGCGACAGGAAGCACTTGAAGCCGAAGACCCCGGCCTCGTACAGCGGCCGCAGATCCTTCACGTTGGACGGGATCGCGCCACCCCAGAAGCCGGTGTCGATGTGCGCCTTGGCGGCTGCCACCTGCTGCTTGGTACGCAGATGGCCGACGGTGGTGGTCGGCGGGAGGGAGTTGAGGGGCATGTCGAGCAGGGTGGTGATCCCACCCGCCGCGGCGGCGCGGGTGGCGGTCCAGAAGCCTTCCCACTCGGTGCGGCCGGGGTCGTTCACGTGGACATGGGTGTCGACGAGGCCGGGCAGCAGGACGTCGCCGCCGAAGTCGTGGAGCCGGGCACCGGCCGGCACCTCGGTGTCGTACGGCAGGACGGCGTCGATCGTGCCGCCGGCGACGGCCACCGCCGCGGGGCGCGTCCCCTCGGGGGTGACGACGCGCGTCGAGCGCAGTATCAGGGTCACGTCCGCACCGGACACCCGTGCTCCTCACTTCCGCATCGGCGGCTCACGGCCACCGAAGAAATTCAACGAACTGTTGAAGGAGTCTTCACTCGGGATTCCAGCCCGTCAAGACCCCACCTTCCTCGCCGGACGGCAAGCGGACCACTCGCACATCCGACTGGAGATTTCCACAAAGCAAAAGACCGATTTCGAAGGGCGGAACGTAGCATGGACCAGGTGCGGCATCGCGGAACGGTCCGGCTGATCCCGGACACCCGGACAAACAGGCCCTGACCGGCCAGGACGCCGCACCGGGAGCAGTGGGCCGATGGGGAACCTCCCGGTAGGCTGCTGCCTTGCCCTTACGCCTCGAAAGGACCGTTGACGTGCCGCCGTCCCACGCCAGCACATCCGACTCCAGACCCGCCGGTTCCAGCGGCGGTGTGCAGTCACTTGAGCGCGCCTTCGATCTGCTGGAACGGATGGCCGACGCCGGGGGCGAGGTCGGGCTCAGCGAACTCTCCGCGAGCAGCGGACTTCCGTTGCCCACCATTCACCGGCTGATGCGCACCCTGGTCGTCTGCGGCTACGTACGCCAGCAGTCCAATCGGCGCTATGCCCTCGGCCCGCGCCTGATCCGGCTCGGCGAGTCCGCGTCGCGGCTGCTCGGGACCTGGGCCCGCCCGTATCTCGCGCGGCTCGTCGAGGAGACCGGTGAGACCGCGAACATGGCGCTGCTCGACGGCGACGAGATCGTCTACGTCGCCCAGGTGCCGTCGAAGCACTCGATGCGGATGTTCACCGAGGTCGGCCGCCGGGTGCTCCCCCACTCCACGGGGGTGGGCAAGGCGCTGCTCGCGCACACTCCGCCGGAGGAGGTACGGGCGCTGCTGGCCCGCACCGGAATGCCGGCCGCCACCGAGAAGACGATCACCACCCCGGACGGTTTCCTGGACGCGCTCGACCAGGTCCGCCGGGCGGGCTATGCGGTCGACGACAACGAGCAGGAGATAGGGGTCCGCTGCCTGGCGGTCTCCGTACCCAACTCCCCCACCTCGGCCGCGATCTCCATCTCGGGCCCGGCGGGACGGGTGACGGAGGCGGCGACGGAACGGATCGTGCCGATCCTGCAGCAGGTCGCGAAGGAGCTGTCCGACGCGCTGGCCAGCAGCGGTCCGACCGGCTGAGACCACACGGACGCAGCGGTGCCCGCCGGGCAGGGAACCGGCGGGCACCGACACGTTCGTTCGGGGATCACGGCCTCCCCCGCGATGGGGAGTGGATCAGCGAGCGGCGTCAAGCGGAGTCGCAGGGCGTCGGGAGCCCACTCCCTGTCGCGGGGGAGGCCGTTAGCTGAGCACCGCTTCCGTCAGCCGCCCGTCCCGCATCACCACCGTCCGGTCCGTCCGGTCCAGATGCGTCCGGTCGTGGGTGACCAGCACGGTCGCCGTCGACCGTTCCCGGGTCAGCGCGATCAGCAGGTCCAGCACCGCCGCGCCGCGCTCATGGTCGAGAGCGCTCGTCGGCTCGTCGACCAGGAGTACCGCCGGATCGTTCATCAGGGCCCGCGCGATATTGATCCGCTGGCGCTGGCCGCCCGACAGCTGGTGCGGCCTGCGGTCCGCCTTGTCGGCCAGACCGACCGCGTCGAGGAGCTCCAGCGCCCGCCCGCGGGCGCCGCGTGTGGGGCCGCCCGACAGATGCGTCATCACCTGAAGCTGTTCGGCGGCGGTCAGCGACGGCAGCAGGTTCGGCTGCTGGAAGACGATGCCGATGCGTTCGCGGCGCAGCGCCGCCTTCTCCGCGCGCCCGAGTCCCGCCGTCTCCCGGCCTGCGACCACGACCCGCCCCTCGTCCGGCGTGACCAGCGTCGCCGCCACCGCGAGGAGGCTGGACTTGCCGGAGCCGGACGGTCCGACGACCGCGGTGAGCGAGCCCGCGGGAACGTCGAGCGAGACACGGTCGAGTGCGGTGAGCCGGCCGTCACCGTCGGGGTAGGTGAGGGTGACATCGGCGAGGGTGAGGGTCATCGGGCACTCCCGAGTGCGGTGAGCGGGTCGACGGCGGTGATCCGCCGGATGGACAGGGCCGCCCCGAGGGCGCCGAGGGCGATCATGACGGCCGCCGGAACGAGGACGGTCGCCGCGTCGAGGACGAACGGCACGGCCCCGCCGCTGACCACCGCGCCGATGCCCGAGGCGAGCGCGGTCCCCAGCCCCGTACCGATCGCGAGCATCACGACGGCCTGCCCGAGCGCGTCGCGCAGCAGGTACGGGGTGGAGGCGCCGAGCGCCTTGAGGACGGCGACGTCGCCGCTGCGCTGAATCGTCCAGACGGTGAAGAAGGCGCCGATCACCAGGGCCGAGATGGCGAAGAGGAAGCCGCGCATCAGCTGGAGCGAGCCGTTCTCGGCCTGGTAGGAGCCGATGGCGGTGAGTGATTCGCCGAGGGAGAGCGTGCTGGTGCCGGCCGCCTCGTCACCGGCGGCGAGGTCGGCGCCACCGGTGGTGGTCAGGGCGATCACCGTGGCGTGCGGCGCGCCGGCCGCCCCGCTGTCCGCGAAGCGCTGCCAGTCGTCGAGCGAGGTCCACACGACCGGCGTATGGCTGTACGAGGCATCTCCCGCGACCGCCGCCACACGCACCTCGACACGGCCGAGTCGCACCCGGTCACCGGCGGCCGCGCCGAGCTCGTCTGCGGCCTGCTCGGAGAGCACGACCCTCCCCGGGCCGACGCGCGCTCCGCCGGCCGTCGGGGCAAGGCCCGAGTCCTGCTCGACACCGAACGCCGACACGGCGGCCGTCCGCTTCCCCTGAACGGTGGCGGCGTTGAGCGTACGGATGCCGAGGGGCTGCGCGGAACCGACGCCGGGCTGCTTCGCCCAGCTCCGCCACGCGCTCTCCTCGACGGTCGAATTGGTGAAGGACACCGACTGGCCGTCGGGCGGGGCGGCGAACGCGAGGTGATCGGCGTTCAGCCCCGTGACGGCTGAGGTGTTCTCCCTGGCCAGACCGGCCGTAAGACCGGACAACAAGCCCACGAGCAACGTGATCAGCACCACGACCGTGCCCATGAGCGCGAACCGGCCCCTGGCGAACCGGAGATCTCTCCATGCGACGAACATGGCTCCAGCCTCGGTCGGCCGGTCGGCGAAAACATCGCACGCCGGAGGGGTCTGACATCAACCTTTCGATTGACCGGTCGCGGACGCCGCGCGTCTACGCTGGAACCATCATGGATTCGCGTTCGCACACCCCGGTCGCCGCCGCGCTGCGGCTCTGTCTGCACGCACTGCTGCTGGGACTGCTGGCGCTCTCCACGGTGCCGGCCGTGCGCCACGGCGCATCGAGCGCGCCCGCCGTCGTCGCGCTCGCCTGCGTCATGGCCGCTGTCTACGTGGCGGGCGCGCTCGCCCCCGCCGTGCAGCCGCAGAACCGGGCGGCCGCCCTGTGGCTGTCGCTCCTCGGGGCGCTCTGGCTCACTCTTCTCGTCGTCTCGCCGGACGCCCTGTGGCTGGCCTTCCCGCTGTACTTCCTGCAGCTGCATCTGCTGCCGACGCGCTGGGGTCTGCCCGCCGTCGTCGTCACCGCGGCAGCTGCCATCGGCGGCTTTGTGGTGCACGGCGGGCCGGTCACGCCAGGGGCTTTCATCGGGCCGCTGCTCGGTGCGGCGGTCGCGATCGCCACGGTCCTCGGGTACGACGCGTTGTTCCGGGAGAGCGAGCGGCGCCGCGAGCTGATCGAGGAGCTGGTCTCGACCCGGGCGGAGCTGGCCGTCGCCGAGCGCACGGCGGGAACGCTCGCCGAACGCGAGCGGCTGGCCCGCGAGATCCACGACACGCTCGCGCAGGGGCTGTCCAGCATTCAGCTGCTGCTGCGCGCCGCCGAACGTACCCTTCAGTCGGACGCCCCCGCCACCGCGCATGTGCGGCGGGCCCGCGAAGCCGCGCAGGACAATCTCGCCGAGGCCCGCCGCTTCGTACGCGCCCTCTCCCCGCCCGATCTGGAGAACGGTTCGCTCGCGGGCGCCCTCGAACGCCTCTGCGCGCGCACCACCGGACCGGATCTGGCGGTGCAGTTCGCGGTCAGCGGGACGCCGGTGGAGCTGCCGACGCCGTACGAAGTGGCGCTGCTCCGTACCGCCCAGTCGGCGCTGGCCAACACGGTGCGGCACGCCGGAGCCCGGCGTGCGGAGATCACGCTGAGCTTCATGGACACCTCGGTATCGCTGGACGTCGTGGACGACGGCCGGGGCTTCTCGCCGGGCGCACCCACGGTCACCCGGGCCACGGCGACCGGCGGTTTCGGTCTCCCCGCCATGCGGTCCCGGGCCCGTTCGCTCGGCGGCGCGCTGAGTGTCGAATCGGCCCCCGGCCAGGGCACCGCCCTGGCGCTCACCCTCCCCCTCCCGCTGCCCGGCCACGAAGAGAGGTCCGCCGCATGACCGCCACCCCCATCCGGCTGCTGCTCGCCGACGACCATCCGGTGGTGCGTGCGGGGCTGCGGGCCGTCCTCGACACCGAACCGGACTTCCGCGTGGTCGCCGAGGCCGACACCGCCGAGCGGGCCGTGGCGCTCGCGGCGACCGGCGAGTTCGACGTCGTGCTGATGGATCTCCAGTTCGGGACGGGCCTGCACGGCTCCGAGGCCACCGCGGCGATCACCTCGGTGCCCGACGCGCCCCGGGTCCTGATCCTCACCACCTACGACACGGACGCCGACATCCTGGCGGCCGTGGAGGCGGGCGCGAGCGGCTACCTCCTCAAGGACGCCCCGCCCGAGGAGCTGGCGGCAGCGGTACGCACCGCGGCGGCCGGCCGCTCGGCGCTCGCCCCGGCCGTCGCGCACCGGCTGATGGACCGCATGCGGACGCCCGCGGAGGCCCTGACCAAGCGCGAGCTGGAGGTGCTGCAACTGGTCGGTGAGGGACTGTCGAACCTGCAGATCAGCAAGGCGCTGTTCCTCAGCCAGGCGACGGTGAAGTCCCATCTGGTGCACATCTACGCCAAATTGGGCGTCGACTCCCGCACGTCGGCGGTCGCTGCGGCAACGGCGCGCCGCCTCATCCGCCGCTGACCCCCGGCCCGCGCTCTCCCCTCCCTTTCGGCCTCCCTCACGATCGGGAGGGGGCTCCCTGTCGTGGGGGAGGCCGTTACGTCAGCGGCGCGGCGGCTCGCCGAAGAGATCCACGGCGACCCGCACGTCCCTGAGCGCGGATGCCAGTGCGCTGACCGAGCCGATCGCGCCCGCGATCAGCAGCAGTGAGCGGCGCAGCCGCGGAATCTCGGGCGCACCGGTGACCGCCATCGCGTCCAGGGCCGCCAGTTCGTCCTCGGCGATCCCGCGGTCGGGGAACTCCGCGGGATGCCCCGCCAGCTCACGGCGGAGCCGGGAGACGGCCGTACGCAACTCCGTCACCCGCGGGTCCTCGCCACTGCCGGTCACCCGCGTCTGCCCCATGCTTCGCAACAAAGCACTCCCCCTCGCACATCCTTGTGCCGGTGTTTCAACCATGTCCCGGACCGTGGTCAGGAGTCCGGGGGTGCGCGCAAGTTAACGCCATGAAAGGTGCCGTGCGCCACTCCGGGGACAGAATTCAGGGTGACCCGTAGGGGACGCGAGCCACGGGCCGGGTCGTGCAGGAATTCATGGGCGCGGTGGGGTATTCAGGGCCTCATGGCTCATTCATCTCACCCCGTCATCGCAGGTCTGCTGCTCGCCGCAGGCGGTGGCCGACGGCTCGGCGGCCGGCCGAAGGCGTTGCTGGAACACCGCGGGCGGCCGCTCGTCGAGCACGCCATACGCATGCTGCGGGAGGGCGGCTGCGACCCCGTCCATGTGGTACTCGGCGCCGCAGCGGACGAGGTGCGGGCGCGGGCGGACCTCTCGGGATGCGCGGTGACCGTCAACCCGCACTGGCCGGAAGGCATGGGTTCCTCACTGCGGGTGGGACTCGGCACACTCTCCGGTACGGAGGCGGACGCCGCGCTCGTCCTCCTGGTCGACCAGCCGGGCATCGGTGCGCAGGCGGTGGCGCGGGTCCGGTCGGCGTACCGCTCCCGGGTCACGCTGGCGGCGGCCTCGTACGACGGGGAGCGCGGCCATCCGGTGCTGTTCGGTGCCGACCGGTGGGCGGACATCGCGGCGGGTGCCGTGGGCGACCAGGGGGCGCGTGCGTACCTGAGGGCGCACCGCGATGCGATCACCCTCGTCGAGTGTTCCGATGTGGCGGAGGCGTACGACATCGACACCCCGGAGGACCTGAGGCACCTCGGCTGAACGGGGTGTGCGCGCCCCGGCACGCTGCGCCGCCCCCACCCCACTTGTGTCGACCCGGAGAATCTCGACATCAACAAACCAGCCAACTACCCGGGAATGAATTCCCGGGCTTGCTGCTCGGGTCGTCGATGGCTTCGGCGAGGCCCGGCTGCGTCCAGCCACCTTGGATGTCTTACGCGAGGAGCGTGAGTTCCGGGGTGGCAGGGGCCGTTGACAGGGCCCCGCAGACCCACGTCCACCAGCCGCGGGCGGCGATGTTGTGGGACGAGTTCAGGTCCGCGTGCTCAACGAAGCCACAGACCCGGCACGCGAACACGGCCTGAGCAGGCCGGTGCCCTTCCTCTGGAGCTTGGAGCACACCCGCCGGGCGTTCTCCCGGGCCCGGTTCAGCCTGCGTCCGCTGTACCGAGCGCCGGTGGAGGTGGTGGCGATGTTGACGATCCCCAGGTCCACCCCGTCGAACCCGTCCGGCATCGCGTTGAGGACCGTCTCGGGGATCTCACAGGTGGCCAACAAGTACCACTGCATAAGAGCCGACCATAAGTCGGATACCCGCACACCTGCACCCCACCAGCGCCCCGACCGCCCCATCCAGGGATCAACAAGACACGCGTTCGCATTCCCCCGGCTCCGCCGGGCAGAACAGCACTGCGAGGGCTCCGCGCCCGAGACGATCCGATACCGCGATGCTCCGCGTCGCCGCCAGGGGACGCAATTCCTCCCGATGGCTGAAGCCACGGGATTCCTTGCAAGGATCAGTTGAACTTCCACCATGAGGAAACTACTATCCACTGATCAGAAGCGCTCTGTACCCCAGACGGCGCCCAGGCCGTATCCCGGAGCCCTGGCACGCCGTGCCATTGAGGCGACCCGGCAGCCGCGAAGGCGCCGCCCGCACCGCCCGCTGAAGGAGTGACAGCTCATGTCCGCACCAGCGCCGTCCCCGCTGGCCATCGTCGATGCCGAGCCCCTGCCCCGGCAGGATGAGGTCCTGACCGACGCGACCCTCGCGTTCGTGGCCGAGCTGCACCGGCAGTTCACGCCCCGCCGTGACGAGCTGCTCGCCCGCCGCGCCGTGCGCCGCGCCGAGATCGCCCGCACGTCCACGCTGGACTTCCTGCCCGAAACGGCGGCGATCCGTGCGGACGACTCCTGGAAGGTCGCCCCGGCCCCGGCCGCGCTGAACGACCGCCGGGTGGAGATCACCGGTCCGACCGACCGCAAGATGACCATCAACGCCCTGAACTCGGGCGCCAAGGTCTGGCTCGCCGACTTCGAGGACGCGTCCGCCCCCACGTGGGAGAACGTCATCCTCGGCCAGCTCAATCTGATCGACGCCTACGAGCGCCGCATCGACTTCACGGACCCCAAGTCCGGCAAGTCGTACGCCCTGGGGCCCGCCGACACGCTCGCCACGGTCGTCACCCGCCCCCGCGGCTGGCACCTGAACGAGCGTCATCTCCAGCTCGACGGCACCCCGGTGCCGGGCGCGCTGGTCGACTTCGGCCTCTACTTCTTCCACAACGCCCAGCGCCTCATCGACCTCGGCAAGGGCCCCTACTTCTACCTCCCGAAGACGGAGTCGCATCTGGAAGCCCGCCTCTGGAACGACATCTTCGTCTTCGCCCAGGACTACGTCGGCATCCCGCAGGGCACGGTCCGCGCGACCGTCCTGATCGAGACGATCACCGCCGCGTACGAGATGGAGGAGATCCTCTACGAACTCCGCGACCACGCCTCCGGGCTGAACGCGGGCCGCTGGGACTACCTCTTCTCCATCGTCAAGAACTTCCGTGACGGGGGCTCGAAGTTCGTCCTGCCGGACCGCAACGCGGTGACGATGACCGCCCCGTTCATGCGCGCGTACACGGAACTCCTCGTCCGCACCTGTCACAAGCGCGGTGCGCACGCGATCGGCGGCATGGCGGCATTCATTCCGTCCCGCCGTGACGCCGAGGTCAACAAGGTCGCCTTCGAGAAGGTCAAGGCCGACAAGGACCGCGAGGCGAACGACGGCTTCGACGGCTCCTGGGTCGCCCACCCGGACCTCGTCCCGATCGCCATGGCCTCCTTCGACGCGGTCCTCGGCGAGAAGCCGAACCAGAAGGACCGTCTGCGCGAGGACGTCTCCGTGGCGCCGGGCGACCTGATCGCCATCGACACCCTGGACGCCAAGCCCACGTACGACGGCCTGCTGGGCGCCGTCGCCGTCGGCATCCGCTACATCGAGGCGTGGCTGCGCGGCATGGGCGCCGTCGCCATCTTCAACCTGATGGAGGACGCCGCCACCGCGGAGATCTCCCGATCGCAGATCTGGCAGTGGATCAACGCGGACGTGGTCTTCGAGAACGGCGAGCACGCCACGGCGGACCTGGTCCGCAAGGTCGCCGCCGAGGAACTCGCCGCGATCCGTGAGGAGATCGGCCAGGAGGCATTCACCTCCGGCAAGTGGCAGCAGGCCCACGACCTGCTTCTCCGGGTGTCGCTGGACCAGGACTACGCGGACTTCCTGACGCTGCCGGCGTACGAGCAGCTGGTCTGAGCCGCTCCGACTCCGCAGAGCATTCCGCCCCCGGTACCGCACAGCACCGGGGGCGGAGCGGACTTAGACCGACCGGCAAATGGGAGGCGGCGTCGCGGGGCTGGGCACGCACATCTGCGGCGTTGTCGTCAGTCAACAACTCCCCCATAGCCCTAACGGCATGGGGGGGACCCCCTCCGCGTTGCCTCCCTCCTCCGCCTTGCATAGGGGTGGTCCCACTCGTCGAGCCGGTGCGAGACGAGGCGCCGAGCGAGCCGGGCGCCGCGTGGAGCGGAGGTGAACTGCATGGCGAATTCGCTTACGGGTGACGCCGGTTGCTGGACCGGCATCTCTGGGGTAGTCGCTCGGCTCATGACGACGACAATCTCGCCCACGGCATACCGTTGACCAGGGCAGACGCGCGGACGAGAACGGGCGTACGCGTCGGTGCGCGTGCTGTACACCGCGCAGAGCGTGACGGGCTCGGCCCCGAGGGCCCGCTTCGGCCGCTACCCCGGGCCGACTGCGCCCTTACCTATCGGCAGCGGCACCCTTCGGCAAGCACCGTCGGGGCGAGTTCCCGCATGGCCGCCTGCTCGGCCTCCGAGATGCACGGCAGCTGACGTGCGAGTACGTCGAAGTGCTGGTGCCCACGCCATGCGTCGTGGTCACCCACGACGAACAGCCGCCGACGAGCTCGGCTCACCGCGACGTTCAGCAGGTTCGGGGCGGATGCCGCCCAGGCCCGCGGGCCTGCTTTGTCGCCGCCCGCGCCGAGGACCAGCAGCACCACGTCGGCTTCCTTCCCCTGCGTCGTATGCACGGTGCCCACCCTGTCGCGGGGGACAACGTGGCACAGGCTGCGACGGAGTCCGGCCACGACATCCCGGAACGGGCTGATGACGAAGAGCTCACGCTCCGGGTCCAGGCCCTGGTCGACCAGCCGGTGCACGATGACGTTCGCGCAGTCCCCCTCGTCCGGCGACCACTTACCCTGCGGTGCCCGCCCTTCGCTCACCGGCCACCACACACCGCGCCGAGCCACCGCGTAATCGTCGTCCCGATGCACCCCGTGCACCATGAGCCCGTCGTAGGCGATCTCGTTGCTGATCGTGAACATCGGGTCGTCGCAGCGCCGGTGCACCCTCAGGGGCGAGCCCACCCAGACCCGGTCGTCCTCGGAACCTTGGGGTGCCGGAAGCCACGTGCCGTAGCTGTTCAGCCGGTCCGCGACGCGCTGCGCCGAGGTGCGGTACGGTTCCCACTCCTCAGCCACACCGAAGGTACGGCGAAGTGCCTGCTGCCCCGTGTGCGGCAGCGTGACCACCGGCTCCAGCTGGAGCGGATCGCCCACGATGACGCCTCTGCGGGCCCGCCACAGCGCACCCACCGGCATCTGCGCGGTCGCCTGGCCGGCCTCGTCGATCAGCATCCAGCCGAGCGACCGGGGCCCCAGACCGGTGAACATGCGGTCCAGCGAGGCGAATGTGGTGGAGACGACCGGCAGCGCAAGGAAGAGGCTCTGCCAAGCCGCCAGCACCACTTCCGGCTTCAGGGTCTTGGGAGCGTCGCCGCAGAGGACGTCCATCGCGGCGTCGAGATTCTTGCGCATCCGGTCGGCCGCGCCTTCGATGAACGCGCGGTGCAGATCCATCGCGGCAAGAAAGAGTCGTGTGCGGGCCCGGGTGAACTCCGGATCGGACCAGGGCGAGGAGAGCTCCCGCGCATCCTCCTCTGTTCGCTCGCCGGGCTCCTCATTGCCCGGCATGAAGGTGCCCCAGCGCTCCATGGCTGCCACCAGGGTTGCCAGGAGTCGTGCGTGGCGTCCTTCCGCTGCTCGGAGCGCCCGCCCGGCTTCCTCCAGGACGCCTCTGTGGGCCGCTTCGGCCCGGTCGTACGCGGCGGCCGTCTGCGTGTGTTCCTCGTACACGGCCCGAGCTGTCTGCTCCGCCTCGGCCAGCAGCTGGTCCTCCGTCTGCCAGTCGCGCTGCGCCGAGCCGAGGGTGAAGATGCCCGCGGTCAGACCGGGACGGTGCCGACGGTGCTCCGCCCTTCGGCCCGCAGGGCCTGCAAGGTCCCTCTGCGCCCTGTCACGAGCCGCACGGGCCTCCGCGGCCGGTTGCCGAAGTGCCTCCAGGTCCTGCTCGGCGCTGAGCTCATGACCAGCACGGAGGCGATGAGGTCCCGCAGCTGTGTGGTCTTGCCCGTGCCGGGCGGGCCGTTCACCGCGTACAGACCGTCAGCGTCGGCCAGTTGCTCAACGATCCGGTTCACTGCGAACTGCTGGCTCAGCACCAGCGGGTGCTCCGTCTTCGCCGGCCACCGTCCGAGCGGGAAGTGGGCCGGCTGAACGCCGTCGAGTACCGCTCCTGGTTCGTGCTTGAGGTCGATGCGCGCACGGCCACGCAGCGCGGTCGAGGCGGTCAGGTAGTCCCGTAGCGCAGGCCCTGGCCCCTCCTTGCTGAGGCTGCCCGCGACCAGGTCGAGGTCCGCCGCGATGAAGCTGTTCAGGAAGTCCGACCCGCCCGACCGGCCAGCCTTCCGCCGGGACACAGACTTGCACTGGACCCGAATCGTCTCCGGCCGCAGGTCGTCGGTGACGCCGAACTGTTCTGCGACCCACCGGGTGACGGCCGACAGGTCCCGTACGGTCAGCGGCTTCTCGCCGAGCCGGGGCGGAGCCTCGTCGTCGTCCTCCGCATCGGCTGCGTTGCTCTCGTCCAACGGACTTTCGTCCAGCGACCCGTCGTCCTGGCTCCTTGCGGAGCGCCTGGCCCCGCCGTCGGCCACCGCATCGACGGCGCCGGAGAGAGCCCCGACCGCCAGGTCACCGAGCACCGGTCCGAGCACCGCGTTCAACGCGCCGCCGACCGCGCCGACGGTGATCTCGCACAACAACCCCGCGAAGGGCCGTTGCCGCCGCCCTGGCACCGTGTCCGTGATCGTCACCTTGCCGTCGCCGACGCCCAGCACAACGCCTTCGCACGCGTCGGCCTCCACCTCGAAGCCGTCGAGCCAGCCTTGGGCCCCCGGGCCGGGCTTACGGCTGCGCCCCACCGCCCAGCCGCAGGCGGAGAAGGTGATGGAGTCCTGGACCAGGAGCCCTTCGTCCGTGACCTCGAAGGCCAGCAGGGCACTGTCACCGTCCATGCGGCCGTCGTGGTCCTCCTCGCTGCTGCCGAAGACATCAAGCAGGACATCGCGGACGGACGCGACCGGGTACACGCCGCAGTAGACGGTGTGCTGCCTGACCATGTTCCGGCCCGGGTTCCGCCGACGTACGGGATGCCCCTCCTCCCACGGCAGAGGGCGCCCGGATTCCACGGGATACATCCCTTTCGGCGGCGAGGTCTTCTCCACCTTCTGCGGGCTGAACATCTCCACCGCGCGCCAGTAGCGCACGATGTCCGCCCTGCGCCGCCGCTCACTGCTCGCCACCATACGGCCCGCCCCCTCATTCCGGTCCGCCAGGAACGATCACCCTAGCCAGCTCCGTGCGCGGTGCGGAGGGGGCCTTGGCCCATATACGACGTCGGGGCGGTGTCCGCTGCGCCGCTGGCGGCGAACGGGGAGCCGGACGACCGTCAGGAATCGAGCTGGACCAGGCATTGCTTCGAGTCCTCGGGGCTGGCCCCTGAATGTGCAAGGCGCCCTGGATGGCCTGGATTACGTGCTCGTCGTGGGACGAGTTGCGCGATGCGCACTTCACCTTCCTCGCCGGGCGGCTGCGGGGTGCGCACGTCTGGGGGAACTTCTCGGTTCATCCGGAAAACGATCTCGGCCCGTGCCTACCGTTGACCAGTAAAGACACGCATACGGGTCTGCGTTGTACGCGTCGGCGCGCGGGCTGTACACGGTACGGGGCGTGACCAACTCCGGTGGGTCGCGTTGGCCGACCCGCAGGTGGGGACGTTCGGGACAGGCAGAGCGACACGGGACGCTACGGGAGGCGTGGGACGTGGACGATCAGCGACAGCAGCCGGAGCACGAGTACGAGGTCGGGTCGGGCATTCTGCATGTGTTCGGCCAGCACTGGAGGCCTGGTGGCAGCGGGCCGCTGTGGGCGGCGGGTTCGGTGGCCGTGCCCTGAAGTCGTGACCTCGGGAACCGGCTCCGCCCCGCTCAGGTCCCGACCGTCCCCACGGTCGCGAACCCGCGGAACAGCACGGACAGAAGGTTCCGGGACCCTGGACGACAGGGGTGCGACTTCCCGCACGCCATGTCTGCGATGGGGCGGTACGTTGCGCAATGTGCCGGCGAGCGGGGCGGATGCCCCGCGCGAGGACCGATGAGTTCCGGGTGCCGGAGCGGTCTGAAGAGTATGGATACCGAAAACCAAGCGATGCCCACGGCCGATTTGGGACCTGCCGCACGTCAGGTCGCCGCACTGCTCGACGGCATCGAGGAGAAACAGCTGACCGCCCGCCCCGCGACCGGCCGATCCGGCGGACCGTGCCGGAGCTCCGGCACGGTCCGCCGGCCCCGCCGTCCTGTCCTCCCGGCGGCACGTGGCCGATTCCGCACGCGTGGTCAGTGCGGTCGCAGTGTGCGCACCGCCTCGCGCACCCGGTCGCGCAGTCGTTCGTCGGCCGGGGCGATGCCTGACTCCAGTCCAGAGGCCGTCACCCGCAGGTCCCTTTCAGCGAGGGCTGTCAGCCGGTTCAGGTGGTCGCCGGTGAGGGCGGCCGGGCCGAGGGCAACCAGGGCTTCGACGGCGGTGACGGGTTCGGCGTCCGCTTCCGCGGCGTCCAGGAGCAGGCCGGCCAGCCGAGGGGCGTCGACGGACTCGGGTGCGATCGCGTGCAGGGCGAGTACCGCGGCCGGGGTCTGTTGCCGGTCCGTCAGCAGGCCCTCCAGTGCGGGGACCAGCGGGCGGGCCGCCTCTCCGATGAGGGCCGCCGCTCGCGCGGCGCGGATGAACGTCCAGCGCATCCAGGCCGGTTCGACCGCCGCGAGCACCCCGGCGAGCACCGGCACCGCCTCCTGCGCGTCGCCCGTGATCCGCCACAGGGCGGTGGCGATCTCGACATCGCCGTCCAGCTGCGGGATGGTGCGGTTCGGCTCGGGGACGGTGAGCGCGGACCGCAGGGCGGGCACCAGATCGGCTGCCTCCGGGCCCAGTTCGCCGGCGGTGTTCGCAGCCTCCCGTACGTCGTAGCCACCCTCGGCGAGCCGCGCGGCCGTCGCTGCCAGCAGGGGGCCGGTGTCGCCGGTCAGCTCGTGCACCGCCCCGGCCGCCGTGAGCCTGCCCGCCTTCGGTCCGGAGCGGGCCGCGGTGGTCAGGAGTTCCGCCACCTTCGCGCGGTGTTCCGGCGGGCAGACCGCCACCAGTGCCCCGGGGACGACCTTCGGGAACCGCGCCAGCGCGGACCGCAGTTCGGGCAGGGCCGAGGATGCCCGGCTCCCCCAGGCGGTGAGCAGGGCCGTGAGCCAGAACGGCTCATTGCCTTCGAGATCGTCGGCGACGAGGCGGACACGGATCGCGTCCAGCAGGTCAGGGTCGTACGGGAACGAGAGGGCGGCTGCACCTCGGACCGGGAAGCCGCATACGGCACCGAGCGCGCGCGGGCGCTGCCCCAGGTCGCGGGCGAGGAGCGGCGCGGCCTGCGCGGGGGCCACGGCGACAAGCGCTTCGAGCGCCCGGTCCGCCGGATCACCCTGCCCTGCGGCGAGTCGGGCCAGGACCGGTGCGGCCACCGCTCCATGGGCGCCCAGCTTCCTGAGGAGCGAGTACGCCGCGGGCACGGCTGCCGGGTCGGCCGTCAGGGCCCGCAGGGGCGCGGCCAGCCGTTCGGGCGCGCTGCGCGAGAGCTGACAGGCGGTCTCGGCCGCCCACAGCGCCTCGGCGCGGGCGTCGGGGTCGGGGCTGCGCAGTGCCGCGTCGAGCAGGCCGTACGCCGCTTCGCGGTCCTCTTGGGTGTCACGGAGCAGCAGGGATTCGACGACACACTGCAGCGGTTCGTTGCGCTCCTGGTCGAGGCGGCTCCGGACCAGCCCGTCGGCCGGGAGGAGCGCCAGCATCGCCTCGTGGTGGGCGGGGCCCCAGGGCCGGCCCGCGTCGACGTCGGTCAGCAGGGCCGTGACCCTCACCTCGCCCGGCTCGCCCGCACCCATGGCTTCGACCGCCTCGGCGGCGCTCCCTGCCGGGTCCAGATGGGCGATGGCACCGAGGAGTTCGGCCCGGACAAGGGAGTCCGTCTCTTCCGCCCAGCGCCTCCGGAGCACCGGCAGCACCTGGCCGGATGCCCCTGTCATGGCCGCGGTCCACGCGGCGGCCTGCCGCAACCCGGGATTCTCGTCGGCGATCCAGCCCAGGATCAACGGCAGCTGGGCGACGACGGCCGTCCGGCAGGCGGCTTCATCCGCCTCCCCCTGGTCCTCGCCGCCCTCCGCGATCCCGCCGAGCAGCACCAGCAGGTCCTCCGTGCGGTGCCCGGCCTCCGCGAGCCGCGCCAGATACGGCACCGCGTGGGCCGTCGCCTCGTACACCGAACCCTGGTGCAGGATGCTGCCGTACAGCTCGGAGAGCGCCTCGGACGCCGCGTCCTCGTCGTCCCCGGCGAGCACCCGCAGGCAGTCGGGCACATCGGCGGCGCTTCCGTACGCATGCTGCAGCTCGGCCCACGGCTGGGCGTCGACCTCGGCGAAGAACAGTGCAAGCTCCATGTGGACGATCTTGGCACCCGGCACTGACAATGCCCCCGGCCGAACCGCGCCCACGATGCCGACCCTGCCCGACCGCCCGTGACCGAGTGCGCACCGGGAGGACCACCGGCCGATCGGCGCGATCCCGCGGGCGCGCGAGGAGATCTGCCGCCGCTCGTCCACGAGCGGCACCGGATCAACCAGCAGCAGCGCGTGGAGCCGGAGAGCAGCGCGCGGCTGCTGGGCTGAGCCGTGAACCGGCAGCCCCGGATTCAGCCCGTCGCCGCGTTCCGCCGGCTCCCGGCGGCACCCAGCTCCGGGGTTCAGCCGGCTGCCGGGGTTCAGCTGGTGAAGAACTCGGTGATCTGGTGGGCGACCTGGTCGGCGTGGGTCTCGTGGACCCGGTGGCCGCCGCCGAGCGTGATCAGCCGGCAGTCCGGGATCAGGGCGGCCATGTCGGCCAGCCGGCCCTGCGGCATGCTGCTCTCCGGGCCGCCGGCGATCATCAGCGTCGGCGCGACGATCTCGCCGAGACCGTCCGCCCACTGCGGGTCGGGGGTGGCGATCTGGGCCCGGATGGGCGCGACGACATTCCAGTCGTAGTCGACCGGCTCCTCGGGCTGCGCGGCGGGCCTCGGCTCACTGGGGAACGGCGGCGGGGTCTCCACCAGCACCAGGCGCTCCACCCGGTCCGCGTGCTCCTGGGCGAGCAGATGGGCGACGACGCCGCCCATGGAGTGGCCGACCAGGCCGACGCGGTCGAGCTCGCACTCGTCGAGGAAGCCGAGGACGTCGTCCCTCATCAGCTCGAAGGAGTACTCGTCGGGCCAGTCGCTCTCCCCGTGCCCGCGCAGGTCTAGGGCGTACACCCGCCATTCCTCGCCGAGCAGGCTCCCGACCGCTTCCCAGCTCCCGGCGGAACCTCCGAGGCCGTGCAGCAGGACGACGGGCGAGCCGAACGGGTCGCCCCAGGTCCGGTACGCCAGCCGGACGTCGCCGACATCCACAACAGAGTGATCATCCATACCCCTGACGCTACAGGCGAACGGACCAAGATCCTTCCCCGCGCCTGGCAGGCTGGAGAAGTGAAGGTCATTCCGCGTTCCCGGCTCGCCCCCGCCACGGCTCTGGTCACCACTCTGGTCATGGCGACCGCCCTGCTGGCGTGGTGCTCCGGGCGCTCGCCCGGGCCCGTTTCCGGCAATGGCGCCCCGGGGGCCGGGCTGGACGATCCGGCGAAGAAGGAGATCGCCATGCAGCTGGTCTCCAGCGCGGAGAACTCCACGCTCGACTGGAAAGCGCAGTACAAGTACATCGAGGACATCGGCGACGGCCGCGGCTACACCGCGGGCATCATCGGCTTCTGCTCCGGCACCGGCGACATGCTGAGCGTCGTCGAGCGGTACGCATCGGCGCGCCCCGGCAATCCGCTGGAGCGGTTCCTGCCCGCTCTGCGCGCGGTGCAGGGCAGCGACTCGCACGAAGGCCTCGGGTACTCGTTCACCGACGCATGGGTGGAGGCGGCCGCCGACCCCGCGTTCCGGTCGGCGCAGGATGCCGAGCGGGACAGCTCATACTTCGATCCGGCGGTCGAACAGGGAAAGGACGACGGTCTTGGCGCCCTGGGCCAGTTCATCTACTACGACGCCTATGTGATGCATGGGTCCGCCGACTCGAACGGCACGGTCGGCTTCCGTACGATGCGCCGCGAGGCTCTCGACGCCGCCGAAACGCCGTCCCGGGGCGGCGACGAGGTGACGTATCTGAACGCCTTCCTCGATGCCCGGGTCGCCGCGATCCGCAAGGAACCCTCGCACTCCGACACCAGTCGCGTCGAAACGGAGCAACGGGTCTTCGTACGCGAGGGCAGACTCCAGCTGGAAACGCCGCTGAAGTGGAAGGTGTACGGCGACAGCTACCGTATCGACGAACCCTGAACCCGCGATCGGCGGACGCATGAAGCGTCTGCGTGAGGGGCCGCGTGCGCCGGCGCCCAGCATGGTTCCGGCCACCGGTCTCGGGCCGGCCCCCGGCCCCGTGGCCCAGTCCGTCCGGAGCCCCGTCGCCGCTCGGGGCGCCAAGGCCCCGTCGGGGTCTGCACGGTCGACGACAGCGGGGTCAACTCCCGCGGCGGACCGGGGTCGGAGTACCCCGTGCCGGGTCAGGTGAACCGTGGTCAGTACCTCAACTACCGCTAGCGGAAGAGACATTGAGCCATGGGTGATCTGCGGGGCGGCCCCACGGACGCATGGATCCACGTGGCCCGCCTCAACTGCTGAAAGCCATCGGCCAGAGGGTGTCCGCCCCTGATCCGCAGGCCGCCCCGTACGGCCCCGCACCGCGCGTCCGGCGCGTGGTGCGGGGCCTTTCCGTAGCCGGAGCCGAACTCAACACGCTTGCGCCGAAGGAGTGCACGACTCTCACTCCGCTCTGAACTCTCACTCCACTCTGATAGGAAAGCTTCCTAGCGGAACACGGAACGACGAACTCCCTTTGGAGGAATGGTGCCCGCTCGCCATAAGCACGTCGCACGTCGCAACACTCGCCCCGGACGGCTCGCGCTGGCCGCATTCGGGGTGACCTTCACGGCGGCACCCACCACCGCCCACGCCGGTGCCCCCACGCATCCGGCCGTGCGCCAGGAGGTCTCCGCCACCCGGCAGGCGGCTGCCGCCACCGGGCTGGCCAATCCGGCGAAGAAGGAGATCGCCATGCAGCTGGTCTCCAGCGCGGAGAACTCCACGCTCGACTGGAAAGCGCAGTACAAGTACATCGAGGACGTCGGCGACGGCTGCGGCTACACCGCGGGCATCATCGGCTTCTGCTCCGGCACCGGCGACATGCTCGACCTCGTCGAGCTGTACACCCAGCGCAAGCCGGGCAACGTCCTCGCGAAGTATCTGCCCGCTCTGCGGGAGGTGAACGGCACCGAATCGCACGACGGCCTCGACCCGGACTTCGCCGAGGACTGGGCGACCGCGGCGTCGGACCCGGCCTTCAAGCAGGCGCAGAACGACGAACGGGACCGGGTGTACTTCAACCCGGCGGTCGATCGGGCGAAGGCCGACGGCATCGGCACGCTCGGCCAGTTCGTGTACTACGACGCCATCGTCATGCACGGCGACGGCGACGAAAGCACCAGCTTCGGCTCCATCCGCAAGCGCGCGCTCGTCAGGGCGAAGCCGCCGTCGCAGGGCGGCGACGAGGTGACCTACCTCAACGCCTTCCTGGACGCGCGGGTCTGGGCGATGCGGCAGGATGAGGCCCACTCGGACACCAGCCGGGTGGACACCGCCCAGCGGGTCTTCCTGAAGAAGGGCAATCTGAACCTGGATCCGCCGCCGGAGTGGAAGGTGTATGGCGACAGCTACCACATCGGCTGAGTCCCGCCCGGACCTGCCCGGAACACGTCTGTGGCGCGTACGGCTCTCGCCGTGCGCGCCACAGAGCCGTACCGCACACGCTCAGTGCGCGCCCACCGGTGCCGTCGCCGGGACGGAGGGCTCCTCCTCGTCCTCCGCCTCCGGATTCCCGCCCAGGTGGTTGAAGGCCAGGTTGAGGACGATCGCCACGACGCACCCGGTGGAGATCCCCGAGTCCAGCACGACGAGGAGGTCCTTCGGGAACGCGTGGTAGAACTCCGGTGCGGCGATCGGGATCAGGCCTATGCCGACGGAGGCCGCGACGATCAGCGCGTTCTCACCCTTCTCCAGGGCGGCGGTGGCCAGCGTCTGGATGCCGCTCGCGGCGACCGAGCCGAAGAGCGCGATGCCCGCACCGCCGAGCACCGGCAGCGGGACGAGCGCGATGACGGACGCGGCCACGGGGACCAGACCGAGCACGATCAGAATGACACCACCCGCGGCGACGACGAACCGGCTGCGCACCTTGGTCATCGCGACCAGGCCTATGTTCTGCGCGAAGGCGCTGCACATGAAGCCGTTGAAGAGCGGGCTGACGGCGCTGCCGAGGGTGTCGGCGCGCAGACCGCCCTCGATGGTCCGTTCGTCCGCCGGGCGGCCGACGATCCTGCCGAGGGCCAGCATGTCGGCGGTGGACTCGGTCATGCAGACGAGCATCACGATGCACATCGAGACGATGGCGGCTATCTCGAACTGCGGCGCCCCGAAGTGGAACGGGGTCGGGAAGCCGACCAGGCCGGCGCCCTTGATCGCGCCGAAGTCGGTGATGCCGACCGGGATCGCGATCAGGGTGCCGGCGACCAGACCGAGCAGGATCGCGATCTGCTGCAGGAAGCCGCGCAGCAGTTTGCGCAGGGCGAGGACGATGACCAGGGTGACGGCGGCCATGGAGATATTGGTCGTCGACCCGTAGCCGTCGGCCGTCGCGTTGCCGCCCTGGGACCAGTTGAAGGCGACCGGCAGCAGCGAGACGCCGATCAGGGTGATGACGGTACCGGTGACGACGGGCGGGAAGAAGCGGACCAGCTTGCAGAAGTAGGGGGCGAGTACGAAGCCGAGGAGGCTGGCCACGAGGATCGCGCCGAAGATGACGGCGATGCCGTCGTGCCCGCGGTCCTTGCCGATCGCGATCATCGGTGTCACCCCGGCGAACGAGACGCCGTTGACGAACGGCAGCCGGGCGCCGATGCGCCAGAAGCCGAGGGTCTGGAGCAGGGTGGCGATGCCCGCGGTGAAGAGGCTCGCCCCCATCAGGAAGGCGGTCTCCTTGGCGGTGAGTCCGACGGCGGGTCCCACGATCATGGGCGGGGCCACGACGCCCGCGTACATCGCGGCCACATGCTGCAGTCCGCTGGTGAACATCTTCAGTGGGGGGAGGGTCTCGTCGACGGGATGCCTGCCGCCGGAGGCCTGCGGGTCGTCCGGTACGGGCTGCTGGTCGGGAACTGCGACTACGTCGTTGCGAAACCTGGGCTGTGCTGCCACGGCGGTTCCTCCGGTCGGGTACACGTCAAGGCGACGTGGGTGTCAGGGAGGTGGTGCGTTGGTGCAGGTGGGGCAGGTCGTGCAGCTGGTGCGGCAGCTTTGGTCACCGGTCCGGCGAACGCGCACTTCTGAGTGCGTGTTCGCCGGACCGGCTGCCGTGGACCCCGCTCGGGTCCACGGCAGCCGGCCGAGGGCCGTCCCCCTCCGGCCGGCCGTTCTGGGGGAGGTGCCCCGGAGCCGTCAGGCCCCGGCGGCGATCTGCGCGAGGCGGCGCGCCTCGTCGCGGGTGGTGCGGGCGATGGCGTCCTCGTCCACCGTGGTCAGGTGGTTGCCCTCGACGACCGTCTTCCCGTTGACGAGGGAGAGGGTGACGGGGGCGGCGGCGCCGAAGACGAGCGCGGTGACCGGGTCGGCGATGGAGGCGTGCGCGAGCGTGTCCAGCTTCCAGAGCACCAGGTCGGCGAGCTTTCCGACCTCCAGAGAGCCGATCTGGTCCGCGCGGCCGAGGACCTGGGCTCCGCCGTACGTTCCCAGGCGCAGGACCTGACGGGAGTTCAGTGCCTTTTCGCGGTGGGCGCCGAGGCGGTTGATGAGGAGCGCGTTGCGCAGTTCGGTGTGGAGTTCACCGGCCTCGTTGGAGGCGGTGCCGTCCACACCGAGGCCGACAGGGACACCCGCGGCCAGCATGTCGGGGACCCGGGCGATGCCTGCCGCGAGGCGGGCGTTGGAGGACGGGCAGTGCGCGACGCCGGTGCCGGTGCGGGCGAACGCGGCGATGTCGGAGTCGTTCATATGGACGCAGTGAGCCATCCATACGTCGTCGCCGAGCCAGCCCGTCGACTCGAAGTAGTCGGTCGGGCCCATGCCGAACAGCTCGTGGCAGAACTTCTCCTCCTCCACGGTCTCCGAGCCGTGGGTGTGCATCCGGACCCCGCGGCGGCGGGCCAACTCGGCTCCCTGGCGGAGCAGTTCGGTGGAGATGGAGAAAGGCGAGCAGGGTGCGACGGCGATCTGCGTCATGGCGTCGAAGGAGCCGTCATGGTGCGCGTCGATGGCCGCCTCGGTGCCGGCGAGCGCACCGTCGAGTGTCTCGACGGCGAAGTCCGGCGGCAGTCCGCCGTCCTTCCGGCTGCGGTCCATGGAACCGCGGGCGAGGGTGAAACGTACGCCCGTGTCGCGGGCGGCTCCGATGATGGCGCCGGACAGGTCGCCGGAGCCCTGCGGGTAGACGTAGTGGTGGTCCATGGCGGTGGTGACACCGCCGCGGGCCATCATCGCGAGCGAGCCCTGCGCTGCGGCGCGGACCATCGGCTCGTCGATACGCGCCCAGGTCGGGTAGAGGGCGACGAGCCAGTCGAAGAGGTTGTGGTCGGTGGCCAGGCCCCGGGTGATCCACTGGTAGAAGTGGTGGTGGGTGTTGATCAGGCCGGGGGTGACGAGGTGCCCGGCGCCGTCGATGCGTCGTACGACGTTCTCCAGCCCCTCGGGGGCCCGGCCGGCGCCTACGTGCTCGATGCGGTTGCCCGCGACGACGACATGGCCCGAGGCGTACTCGGTGTCGTCGGCGTCGACGGTCGCGATCGAACAGTTCTCGATGACGATGCGGTCCACACGGTCAGGGGCTGCCATGGCGCTTCCTTCTTCTCTCTCCGGTGAGGTGGGCACGGCAGGACCCTAGGAGGATTTGAGTGCCACAGCCGTGCGGCTGTGGGTGCCGAGATGGTGGAAGAACAGGTTGAGCAGGACCGCTGCCAGCGCTCCCGCACTGATCCCGGAGCCCAGCACGGTCTGCGCCCACGACGGAAATCCGGCGTAGAAGGCGGGCGCGGCGAGCGGGATGATGCCCGCGCCGAGCGCCACGGCGACCAGGACGATGTTGGAGCTGTCGTCGAGTCCGGCCTCGGAGAGCGTACGGATGCCGCTGACGGCGATCGAGCCGAACAGCACGATTCCGGCGCCGCCGAGCACGGGCATCGGGACCAGGGAGACGACCGCGCCGAGGACGGGGAAGGCGCCCAGGACGATCAGTGCGCCACCCGCCGCGGCGACGACATAGCGGCTGCGTACCTTCGTCAGCGACACCACGCCGACGTTCTGGGCGAACGCGCTCGTCGGGAAGCCGCCGAAGACCGGGCCGAGCAGGGTGGCGATGCCGTCGGTGCGCAGCCCGCGGGTGATGGTCCGCCCGTCGGTGCGCCGGTCGCAAATCTCGCCGAGCGCCAGCATGCCGGCCGAGGACTCCGTCATCAGGACCAGCATGACGATGCAGAGGGACAGGATCGCGGCGGGCCTGAACTCGGGGGCACCGAAGGCGAAGGGTGTGGGCAGGGCCGCGAGCGGTGCGGTCCTCAGCACGGAGAAGTCGGCGAGTCCGAACGGGATCGCGGCGATCGTTCCGATCAACAGGCCGAAGAGCAGGGCGACTTGTTTGACGAATCCGCGCCCGAATCGCTGGATCAGCAGGATGACGGCAAGGGTGAAGGCGGCCAGCGCCAGGTACTTCATGGCGCCGAAGTCGGCGGCTTCCTTGTCACCGCCCTGCGCCCAGGAGACCGGGACCGGCATCAGGGTGACGCCGATGAGGGTGATGACGACCCCGGTGACGAGCGGCGGGAAGAAGCGGAGCAGTCGCCCGAAGAACGGTCCGACGGCCAGACAGAAGGCTCCGGCGACGAGCACCGCTCCGTAGATCGCGGGGAGTTGGTGGCCGGGGGCGCTGGTCTCGGCGATGGCGAGCATCGGGGCGATGCCGGCGGAGGAGGCGGCGTTGACGAACGGCAGCCGGTTTCCCGCGACGCCGCCGATGCCGAGCGTCTGCAGGAGGGTGGCGAGTCCGGCGATCAGCAGACTGGCCGCGATCAGCCGGGTCATGCCGGCCGGGTCCAGGCCGGCGGCCTGGCCGATGATGAGCGGAGGGGTGACGACGCCCGCGTACATGGCGGCGATGTGCTGGAGCGCGGCGGGGACGAGACGCGCGGGGGAAAGCTTTTCGTCCACCGGATGTACGGAGTTCTCCGGTGGTGCGGTACAGGGGCCTTCTGCTGCAAGGCCCGTTGCAGGCTGTGCCATGGGGTTTCCCTCCGGGTCGGCCGGTCCCCGCCCGTCGGCGGGCGGGGACCGGCTCAGGGCCGCGTCAGAGGTTGGTCATGTCGACCGGGATCTGCGGCTCGATGCCGTCCCGCAGCACGGTGGCCTCGATCAGGCCGTACGGGCGGTCTGCCGCAAAGTAGACAGCACCGTCGGCGGTCTCGTTCTTGAGACCGAAGGGCTCCAGGTCCACCAGAAAGTGGTGGTTGTTCGGCAGGGAGAAGCGGATCTCGTCGATCTCGCTGCGGCTGTTGATCACCCTCGACCCCATCTGGTAGAGGGTCTGCTGCAGCGAGAGGGAGTTCGTCTCGGCGAAGGCCTGCAGGATGTGCTTCTTGGCCTGCTCGTACGACTTCTCCCAGTTGGGCATCCGGTCGTCGTCGCTGGTCCAGTTGTAGCGCCAGGCGGCAGCGACGTCGGTGCACAGGATGCGGTCGTACGCCTCCTTGAGCGTCGTGTACTTGTCCTTGACGTAACCCCAGAACTCCGAGTTGGTGGTGTTCATGACCGTGAGGTCCTTGAGTCCCGAGATGACCTGCCAGTTCTCACCGTCGTAGGTGATCTGGGTGGTGCGCAACTCCTGGCCCTTGCGGACGAAGGAGTGGTTGACCTCGTCCGAGCCTATGAACTTGGAGTTGTTGTCCGAGGTGGCGATGCGCTCCCAGGAGTACTCCTGGATACGGATGCGCGCCTGGTGGATCGGCTCCTGCGACGTCACGAAGTGGCGGGCGAGGTGGATGCCGAACTGCTCGGCGGACTCGATGCCGTGCTCCTTGGCGAACGCGTACACCGTGTTCTTGGTGGTGTCGGTCGGCAGGACGTTGGCGTTGGAGCCGGAGTAGTGGACGTCGTCCATGTCGCCGGAGAGAGCGACCGAGACGTTCAGGTCCTTGATGTGGTGGGTGTCGCCGTCCCGCGTGATCTTGACGACGCGGTTCTCTGCTTTGCCGTACTGGTTCTGGCCGAGAATCGTGGGCATGTCTGCTAGCTCCCTCGGTATACGGAGTAGCCGAACGGGTTGAGCAGCAGCGGTACGTGATAGTGCTCGCCCGGTACGACGGCGAAGGTGATCGCCACTTCCGGGAAGAACGCACCGCTGTCCCTTACGCGGGGGGCGTCCTGCTGCGCCTCGGCTTGCTTGTCGAAGAAGTACGTCTCGGTCTCGAAGTCGAGACGTACATGGGTGGTGCCCTCCGGCAGCGCCGGCAGGTCCTTGCATCGCCCGTCCGCGTCGGTCGCGGAGCCGCCGAGCGTCACCCACGGCGCGTCGCTGCCACTGCGGGCGGCGAGCGTGACGGCGACGGCTGCGGCGGGGCGGCCGATGCTGGTGTCCAGGATGTGCGTGGACACCGATGCGGTGGTGTCGGTGCTCAAGACCGTCACTCTCCTTCGGTTACGAGACGGGTCAGCCGGATGCGATTGATCTTGCCCAGCTCGGTGCGCACGATCTCGCGCTCCTGCTCGGGCGAGTTCCCGATCCGGGACTTCACCGCGTCGCGCATCTGCTCGCCGGTGGCACCGGTGGCGCAGATCAGGAAGACATGTCCGAACCGCTCCTGGTAGGCCAGGTTCAGTTCGAGCATCTCGGCCTTGAGCTCCTCGGTGGCGTCGGCCATCCCCCGCTGTTCGCGGGAGGAGGTCGGGTCCCCGGGGACCGGGCGGCCGATCGGGGGGTGGCCGGCCATCGCGTCGGTCAGATCTTCGCGGGTCAGCTCGGCCATGGCGGCATCACCGGTGGCGAGAAGGGCTTCTGCGGTGGTGTAGGGGCGCCGGGAGAGGATCGCTCTTCCCCATGCCGCACTGGCACACACCTCGTGCAAAGCGGTGGTGGCCTCGTCGTCCGCCAGGGTGTTGAACCGGGCGAGGCCCGGTGTGGAGCTCAGAGTCACGGGAGCCTCCGTGGCTTTTTTCGCTGTGCGTTGGTCGGGCTGCGGATAGCTAACGCCCTCCACAACACCACGTCAACACTTTGTTGAAATTCCGCGAACGTCAAAGGCCGCCGCCCGGTGATCCGGGCGACGGCCTTCCGCGTCCTTCCGCGAGCTTCGCTCAACTACTCACCTTTGGCGGCATTTTCCCGGTTGAGATAGTTGTAGACGGTGAAGCGGCTGACCCCCAGCGCCCCCGCCACCGTCTCCACACCGTGCCGCACCGAGAAGGCACCCCGTGCCTCCAGGGTCCGCACGACCGACTGTTTTGTCTTACGGTCCAGCTCAGCGAGCGGCATGCCGTGCCGCCGCTCCATGGCTGCCAGGATGTGGTCGAGCGAGTCCGAGAGCTGCGGCAGCCGTACGGCTATGACGTCCTCACCCTCCCAGGTCAGCACCACGTCGTCGATCCGGGCGTCCTCGGGGCCGACCAGCTCGGCGCCCATGGCGTCGACGAGCGGCTTGACCGCGGTGACGAGGGGGTGGTCCGCCGGTTCGGTCACTTCGAGTCCTCCCCGATGACGTTGACCTGGAGCGACACCCGGGTGGCACCGGACTCCAGGGCCTTGCGGAGCAGGGAGTCCACCGCGGTGAGCACCGCGTCGGCGCCGCCCTCCGCCGTATTGCCGAAGGGGCCGACATCCACGGCGTCCAGCTCGGCCGTCTGGATCACCTCGCGGGCCACCACCGCGTGGGCGGGTGCCTCGTCGAGGTCGAAGGGCTCGGTGGTGAACTCCACTCTCAAGCGCACTGTGCCTCCATCATGTGCTCGCCGCGCCCTGGGGCCCGCGGCTCGGCCCCGACCCTAACGGACCGCCAAGGACTTTCGTTTGGCTCAGGCCGGATCAGGGAGCGGCCCGCCGTGGAGCGGCCGGTGTCGCCGTGCACGCTGCCCGCCAGGCAGCCCGGCAGCCGGAGAGCAGCAGGCGGGGCGGACGGCCCGTGGGTGTCCACCCCGCCTTCCGCGTGTCAGGACGAGCCCTGGCCGGCCCGAATTGCGGGCACCCCCTTGACAGTCCGACCAGCCCAGGGGCAATCTTCCGTTCAGCAGAAACTAACTTCCGCAATACGGAAGGAGCGCCTGACCTTCATGGGCTCTCTCGATTCGCAGAAGACTGGGCCGGACCAGCGCTTCGATGTGAACCTTTCGATCCTCTTCACGGAACTCCCGCTCCTCGAGCGCCCCGCCGCCGCTGCCGCGGCGGGCTTCACGGCGGTCGAGCTGTGGTGGCCCTGGATCGAGACCCCCACCCCGCCGCAGAGCGAACTCGACGCCCTCAAGAAGGCGCTCGACGACGCGGGCACGCAGCTGGTGGGGCTGAACTTCTACGCCGGACAGCTGCCTGGCCCCGACCGCGGCGCGCTCTCCGTGCCCGGCCCGGAGTCGGACCGCTTCCGCGCCAATATCGAGGTGGCAGCCGACTTCGCCGCCTCGGTCGGCTGCAAGGCGCTCAACGCGCTGTACGGCAACCGCGTCGACGGCGTGGACCCGGGCGTGCAGGACGAGCTCGCCCTGGAGAACCTGGTCCTGGCCGCCCGCGCGGCCGGCCGGATCGGGGCGGTCGTGCTGATCGAGACCCTGAACGAGCCGGAGTCGCCGCGCTACCCGCTGGTGAGCGCGCCGGCCGGAATCGAGGTCGTCGACAAGGTCAACGCCGCGACGGGGCTCGGCAATGCGAAATTCCTCCTGGACCTGTACCACCTGTCGATGAACGGCGAGGACCTCAGCCAGGTCATCGCCGCGTACGCCGACCGGACCGGTCACGTCCAGATCGCCGACAACCCGGGGCGCGGCGCGCCCGGCACCGGCTCCCTGCCGCTGGAGCAGCTCCTCGACGAGCTGACGAAGGCCGGCTACGACGGCTGGGTCGGTCTGGAGTACAAGCCCGGCGACCGGCCGAGCGCCGAGTCCTTCGCGTGGCTCCCGGCCGAGGCCCGAGCGGCCCGCTGAGGGCGTCGGACTCCCCCTCGTACACACGTTTTCAGGAAGGCACCCCCTCATGAGCAACAACCTCCCCAAGGTTGCGTGGATCGGACTCGGCATCATGGGCTCCCCCATGTCCGAGAACCTGATCAAGGCCGGTTACGACGTCACCGGATACACCCTGGAGCAGGACAAGATCGACCGGCTGGCCGCGGCCGGCGGGCACGGCGCGTGTTCGGTCGCCGAGGCGGTCCGGGACGCCGATGTCGTCATCACGATGGTGCCCGCGTCCCCGCACGTCGAGGCCATCGCGTACGGCCCCGAGGGCATCCTGGCGAACGCGAAGTCGGGCGCCCTGCTGATCGACATGTCCTCGATCACCCCGCAGACCTCCGTCGACCTGGCGAAGAACGCGAAGGAGAAGGACATCCGCGTGCTGGACGCGCCGGTCTCCGGTGGCGAGGCCGGGGCGATCGAAGCCGTGCTGTCGATCATGGTCGGCGGCGAGCAGGCCGACTTCGACGCCGCGCAGCCGATCCTGCAGGCGCTCGGCAAGACCATTGTGCTCTGCGGCCCGCACGGATCCGGCCAGACGGTGAAGGCCGCCAACCAGCTGATCGTCGCGGTCAACATCCAGGCCTGTGCCGAGGCCGTCGTCTTCCTGGAGAAGTCCGGGGTCGATCTCGCCGCCGCGCTCGACGTCCTGGGTGGCGGGCTGGCCGGCTCGACCGTGCTGACCCGGAAGAAGGACAATTTCCTGGGCCGGGACTTCGCGCCGGGCTTCCGGATCGACCTGCACCACAAGGACATGGGCATCGTCACCGACGCCGCCCGTCATGTCGGTGCCGCGCTGCCCGTGGGCGCCGTGGTCGCCCAGCTCATCGCCTCGCTCCGCGCGCAGGGCGACGGCGGCCTGGACCACTCGGCCCTGCTGCGCGCGGTCGAGCGCCTCTCGGGTCGGCCCGTCCAGGCCTGACCGACCGCCCCACAGACTTCCGGATGGCGCCGGCGCTGACACCTGTCCTGTCGCGCCCAGGCGTCGGCGCCATCCGGAACACCCCACTCGCAATTTCAACAAACTGTTGACGTTCGGTTCGGAGCGTACTTACGCTCCTGGAGCCCCCAGGGCGTCGCAGTTCAGCAGCTCCCGTACGGAAGGTCGCCCCGACACCATGACGCAGCGTGTGCTTACGACCGAGTCAGGCGCCCCGGTCGCCGACAACCAGAACTCCGCCACCGCCGGCGTCGGTGGCCCGATCCTCCTCCAGGACCAGCACCTGCTGGAGAAGCTCGCGCGCTTCAACCGGGAGCGCATCCCCGAGCGCGTGGTCCACGCCCGCGGTTCCGGCGCGTACGGCTACTTTGAGGTGACCGACGACGTCACCGGCTTCACCCGGGCCGACTTCCTCTCCGCCGTCGGCAAGCGCACCGAGACGTTCATCCGGTTCTCGACGGTCGCCGACTCGCTCGGCGGCGCCGACGCCGTACGCGACCCGCGCGGCTTCGCCCTCAAGTTCTACACGGGCGAGGGCAATTACGACCTGGTCGGCAACAACACCCCGGTCTTCTTCATCAAGGACCCGATCAAGTTCCCCGACTTCATCCACTCGCAGAAGCGCGACCCGTTCACGGGCCGTCAGGAGCCCGACAACGTATGGGACTTCTGGGCGCACGCCCCCGAGGCGACACACCAGGTGACCTGGCTGATGGGCGACCGGGGCATCCCTGCCTCGTACCGCCACATGAACGGCTACGGCTCGCACACCTACCAGTGGACGAACGCCGAGGGCGAGGCCTTCTTCGTCAAGTACCACTTCAAGACGAACCAGGGCGTACGCTCCCTCTCCAGCGAGCAGGCCGCCGAGCTCGCGGGCAAGGACGGCGCCTCGCACCAGACGGACCTGCTGCAGGCCATCGAGCGGGGCGTGAACCCGTCCTGGACCCTGTACGTACAGGTCATGCCGGCTGCCGAGGCCGCGGACTACCGCTTCAACCCGTTCGACCTCACCAAGGTGTGGCCGCACAGCGACTACCCGCTGCAGCGGGTGGGCCGGCTGGTCCTGGACCGCAACCCGGACAACGTGTTCGCCGAGGTCGAGCAGGCCGCGTTCTCCCCGAACAACTTCGTGCCCGGCATCGGCCCCTCCCCGGACAAGATGCTCCAGGGCCGCCTGTTCGCCTACGCCGACGCGCACCGCTACCGGCTGGGCGTCAACCACACCCAGCTCCCGGTGAACGCCCCGCGGACCGCCGTCGTCGACAACTATGGCCGCGACGGTCTGCACGCCACCCGCAACGGCGCGCGCCACGACAAGAACTACGAGCCCAACTCGTACGCCGGCCCCGCCCAGACCGGCGCGGCACTCTCCGCCCCGCTGGCGATCCATGGCTGGACCGGCACCCACGCGGCGCCCGCCCACGCCAAGGACGACGACTTCTTCCAGGCGGGCGAGCTCTACCGGCTGATGTCCGAGGACGAGAAGGGCCGCCTGGTCGCCAACATCGCCGGAGGCCTCTCCCAGGTCACCCGCGACGACGTGATCGAGAAGAACCTCGCGCACTTCCACGCCGCCGACACCGACTACGGCAAGCGCGTCGAGGAAGCTGTCCGCGCCCTGCGCGAGGACTAGTGTCCCTCCCGGCAGGCTTTGCCGGTCACGGCACCAGGCCCTGTCGCAGGGGTTGTCCGGCGGATCAGGGCCAGACAACCCCCATATCACCGAGACCGCGCAAGGGATGTGACGGGACGTCATACCCCCTGCGCTGTCCGTCCGGTCGGCCCTGAGGGGTGTCCGGCGGGACGGACGCGACCCAGGACCGCGGCGGCGTGCGAGCCAGTGCGGTGGTGAAGGCAGCCGACGGCCGCTCTCGACCTGAGAGAGCGGACCCGGCCGCCCATCGCGCGCCGCCGCGGTCCCGGCTCAACCAGCCTCTCAGCCTGCAGAACTCCGCCCGGCGGCGCGAACGAAACGGTCGCGCCGGCCTCCCGCCGTCGGACGGTCACCACCCCCCCGGGCGGGGGTACGGACGGTCCCGTGCTCCCGCCCTTTCGCATGTACGTCAGTAGCCGGCCGGGCGCACCAGGCCCGTCTCGTAGGCGAAGACCGCGGCCTGCGTCCGGTCGCGCAGCCCCAGTTTGGCCAGGATCCGGCTCACATGGGTCTTCGCGGTCTGCTCGGCCACCACCAGCAACTGGGCTATCTCCGCGTTCGACAGACCCTGCGCGATCAGGGACAGCACCTCTGTCTCGCGTTCGGTCAGTTGGCCGACGCGGTCCTTCAGCGGCGCCCGGGGGGTGGCGGTCATCCGGGAGAACTCGGCGATCAGCCGCTTGGTTATGTTCGGGGCGAGCAGCGCGTCACCGGACGCCACCACCCTTACCGCATGGGCCAGTTCCTCGATCGATGCATCCTTGAGGAGAAAGCCGGACGCGCCCGCGCGGAGCGCCTCGTACACGTACTCGTCGAGATCGAAGGTGGTCAGGATGAGTACCTTGATCCGGGCGCCGGGCGGTGACGTGATGCGGCGGGTCGCCTCGATGCCGCCGAGCACGGGCATCCTGACGTCCATCAGTACGACGTCCGGGGCGAGTTCGGCAACCTTGGCGACGGCGTCGAGGCCGTCCACCGCCTGACCGACGACCTCGATGCCGGGTTCGGCGTCGAGCAGCACCGTGAAGCCTTGACGAACCATCATCTGGTCGTCGGCGATGAGTACGCGAATGGTCGTCACGGGGTGTCCTCGGCAGATTCGGTGGCCAGGGCAGGGGCGCCCACCGGCAGGATAGCCGTGACCTCGTAACCGCCGTCCGGTGTCGCCCCGGCCGCGAGTTCGCCGCCCAGCATGGCGGTGCGTTCGCGCATCCCCAGCAGCCCGTGCCCCATGGACTGTGAGGGCGCGGCCGGCCCGTCGGGCGCGGTGTTGGTGATCCGGACGGTCAGCCCGGCCGTCCCGTAGGCCGTCTCCACCCGCACCTGTGCGCCGGGGGCATGCCTCATCGCATTGCTGAGCGCCTCCTGGACGATCCGGAAGGCCGACAACTCGACACCGGGCGGCAGCACGCGCGGCGCACCGGTGGTGGCGGTGGTGACCGTGAGCCCGGCGCCGCGCACATTGGCGACCAGTTCGTCGAGCCGGTCGAGTGTGGGCTGCGGGGTGTGCCTCGCCCCTTGCGACAGGGCGTCCTCGGAGCGGAGTACGCCGAGCACATGGCGCAGTTCGGTGAGTGCCTCGACGGCATTCTGCCGGATGCCCGCGAGGTTCTCCCGGAGCTCGTCGGACGGGTTCTCGACCAGGTGCGGGGCGACCTGCGCCTGGATGGAGATCACCGACATGTGGTGGGCGACCACGTCGTGCAGCTCGCGGGCGATGCGGTTGCGCTCCTCCAGGAGGGTGCGCCGGGCCCGCTCCCCGGCGGTGAGCTCCTCCTGGACGACGAGCTGGGTGCGGGCCACCCGCAGGCCGCGCAGCGCGGCGCCGAGTACCACGGCGGCGATCAGGACCGGAGTGGAGCGATCGATGTCGTAGTTGTGCGGCGTGGTGGTGAAGAGGGCGCAGGCCAGTCCGGCGAGGAGAGTGATCACCACCGCCCCGGCCGCGCGGCGGGGCAGGACCCGCAGCGCCAGAAGGAAGAGCACCCCGCACTGGAGCGCGAGCCCGGAAACGCTCCATGGGAACAACTGGTCCCCGCTCATATCGGGCTCGTTGAGCCGCACGGTGACGACCATGAGGACGGTCGACGCCCACCAGGCCGACACCGGGCGAAACATCGCGGCGACGAGCGCCGCTCCCTGGGCGATGCCCAGCAGCACCACGTACCGGGGGATGCCGCCGCCGTCGACCGGACTCAGCTCGTTCACATGGAACACGGTGAGGAAGGTCGCGCAGATGACCAGCAGCATCGCGAACACCGGCCGCCAGACCGGCCATCCGGGCCGGCCCATGTCCGGCAGCGGGTCGGCGGGCGTCGTCAGATCCTCGAACAGGACACGCGGCGCCCTCCGCAGGGCAGCCTTCAACCGCTCCTTGTCCCCCACTGATTTCCACGTCATCCGGACCACCTTAGACACGGTGCATCACCGAGGTCCTGGTGGGACGGTTCTCGCGGACGATCCGCCCCTTCCCACGTCGCGGCCGCCCCTCCTCGTACTTACGGAACGCCGCCCAGCAGACCAGCAGCGCCACGGCGAACGCCGGCAGCCACGCCAGACGGGCGAGCACCCAGCCCGAATCCCTGGGCACGGTATGCAGTCCGGGCAGTGCCTCTCCCGCGAGCAGACCGATGGCGGTGACCGCCATCATCGCGGTCTGGTGCCAGAGGAAGACCGTCATCGCGGAGAGGTTGACCAGCGCCACCGCCGCCCACGCCGCGGGGCGGCGCAGGACCCGCCGCAGCGGGCCGAGCAGCAGCCGGGCCGCGCCGCACTGGGCGAGACCGAAGGTGACGGCCGCGAGGGTGGGCGGGTCGAGGTTGGAGATCCTGCTGCCCGGCACCCCGACCATGGATGCGGGGTAGCCGGCCCACAGAACGAGTCCGGCGGTGGCCGCGGCGCCGACCAGCAGCAGCGCCCATCCGGTGGCCCGGCTCTGCAGGCCGCCGCGGGCCCAGGTCGCGCCCAGGCAGTACGGGACCAGCCAGCCGGCCGCCACATTGATCCATCCGAGCCAGGCAGGCCCGTCCAGTCCGAACCGGATCAGGTCGACATGAAGCACGACGGCGAGCGGCCAGAGCGGATGGAGCCTGGAGACCAGCGGGGTGACCGCGGTCAGTGCCGTGAAGACGAGCAGGAACCAGAGCGGCGACAGCACCAGCTTGAGCAGCGCGTGCACGGTCTCCGTGCCCACCCCGGAGGCGAGCAGCGTGCCCGCTATCACGGTCCACACCACCAGCACGGCGGCGACCGGCCGGAACAGCCGGAGCGTCCGGGCGCCGAGCCACTGCCCGTACGTGGTACCGCGGTCGCGGGCGGAGGCGTAGCTCTTCGCGGCCATCTGTCCGCCGACGAGGAAGAAGACCGCGAGGGTCTGGAACAGCCAGGAGACCGGGATCAGTTCGGGCATGTGCTGGAGGGGGCTGGCGGCGCGCACCGTGCCGGTGTCGGCGATCAGTGCGGTGACCAGCCAGTGGCCGAGCACCACGCCCAGGATGGCGAGGGCGCGCAGGGCGTCCACGGCCCGGTCGCGGTCGGGCGGGGTGGCGGCGTCGATCCGCCGGACGAGTTCACGCATGGCGGCCCTCCTCAGCAGGGGTCCGGCCGGAGACGATCCGGGCAAGGTTCGTCAGGGACAAGGAGCCGGGCTTCAGGTAGTCGCAGTGGCCGCCGTCGCCAGCCGCGAAGTGCCGGGCACCGAACCCGGGCGAGACCGGGTCGGTCCCGAACCCGAGAGTGACGAACGGAAGTCGGAGCTGTTCGTGCGGTACGTCGGCGATCCAGTCGCTGCCGCCCCGGCCCGCCCAGACGGTGGCCGGGGTGTGCAGCGCGGCGACGCTTCGCGCGCCGGTGCCGGGGCTGCCGTACAGGACGATGTTCGCAACCTCCAGCCCGGACGCGGCCTCGGCACAGACGACGGATCCGTAGGAGTGACAGAGCAGCGTGATCCGGGCGGACGGTTTGGACGTCTTCAACTCGTCAAGGAATGCGCGTAGTTCGGGGGCGGCATGCTCGGCCAGGCCGGGCGTCACCGCTTCCGGGCTCACCGTGGCCGGCGTTGCGTACCCGAGCCAGCCGATGACCGCCGATCCCTCGCCGAGCTCCCGCTGGAGCGCGACACCACCGGCCCTCAGTCGCCAGTACTTGTCGAAACTGATACCCGCGCCCGGAACCAGCACGGCGATCCGGCGTGCCGTGGACAGATCACCGAAGGCCTCGACACCGCGTCCGCCGTCGCGGCCGTCGAAGGAGAGGAAGTGGCGTGCCGGGTCGGCCAGTTCGCGCAGCGCGGCGGCCCTCTTCCGGTCGCCGTGGCCGGTGGCCATCCGTTCGGCCGCCCGGATGGAACCGCGGTTGACGGCGTACCGCTCGTCCAGAGCGGCGGGGGTCGCGCGCAGCGGGGCGAGGGCGGCGGGGGCGGGCGCCGGGACGGCGGAGGGGCGGGCCGCACCCGAGACGGGCACGGCGACCGCGGCGATGACGAGAGCTGCGAGGAGGGTACGGGCGCCGCGCGGGCTCGTGAAGAGGCGGCGCGTGCGGGGGCGGCTCCTGGGCTGGCGGGGCGCCATAAGTGGATGGTCCTTCCGTACCGGATGTCCGTCGTGCTTCCGGTACAGAAGTTAGGGAGCGGACCGTGTCGTCGGCGTCCACCCGTGGAGGGCACCTTCCGCGTAGCTCTGAAGTACTACGGGTAGGGGCGTCGGCCGTGTTCGGCCTGGCCGGGACGGGCAGGTGGGGGCGGATCACCGGGTTCCGGTGATCCGCCCCCACCTGGGAGACGTACCGAGAAGTGGTGCGTCAGCTCGCGACGAGCGGGCGGATCGCCGTCGGGGCGTGACCCGGCTCGGTGGCAATGTCCTCCCACTCGTTGACGGCGTCGATCCCGGCGCCACTCATCGAGATGTTGGTGATGCGCTCCAGGATCGCCTCGACGACCACCGGGACGCGGAATTCGGCGGCCAGCTTCTTGGCCTCCTCGAACGCGGGCAGCAGCCGGTCCGGCTCGGTGACCCGGATCGCCTTGCAGCCCAGCCCCTCGACGACCTTGACGTGGTCGACGCCGTAGACGCCCAGTTCCGGGGAGTTGATGTTCTCGAACTCCAGGTTGACCTGGAAGTTGATGTCCAGGTTGCGCTGCGCCTGGCGGATCAGCCCCAGGTAGGAGTTGTTCACCAGGACATGGACGTACGGGATGTTGTGCTGCGCACCGACGGCCAGTTCCTCCAGCATGAACTGGAAGTCGTAGTCCCCGGAGAGCGCGACGACCTGGCCCTCGGGGTCGGCGGTGGCGACACCCAGCGCGGCCGGGATGGTCCAGCCGAGCGGGCCGGCCTGGCCGCAGTTGATCCAGTGGCGTGGCCGGTAGACGTGCAGCATCTGCGCGCCGGCGATCTGGGAAAGGCCGATCGTGGTGACGTAGCGGGTCTCCGGTCCGAAGGCCCGGTTCATCTCCTCGTACACCCGCTGCGGCTTCAGCGGCACTTGGTCGAAGTGGGTGCGGCGCTGCAGCTTCGCCCTGCGCTCCTGGGTGGAGGCGGCCCAGGCGCTGCGGTCCGGCAGCTTGCCTGCGGCCTTGAGCTCCTTGGCCACCTCGACGAAGAGTTCCAGCGCGGCCCTGGCGTCCGAGGCGATACCGAGGTCCGGCGGGAAGATCTTGCCGAGCTGAGTGGGCTCGATGTCGACATGGACGAACTTCCGGCCCTCGGTGTAGACGGCCAGGTCGCCGGTGTGGCGGTTGGCCCAGCGGTTGCCGATGCCGAGCACGAAGTCCGACGCCAGGAAGTTCGCGTTGCCGTAGCGGTGCGACGTCTGGAGCCCGACCATCCCGGCGTTGAGCTCGTGGTCGTCGGCAAGGATGCCCCAGCCCATCAGCGTCGGGATGACCGGAGTGCCGGTCAGCTCGGCGAACTCGACGAGGAGTTCGGAGGCGTCGGCGTTGATGACGCCGCCACCGGCGACGATCACCGGGCGCTCGGCGGCGAGCAGGAAACCGATCGCCTTCTCGATCTGGGCACGAGACGCGGCCGGCTTGTAGACGGGCAGCGGCTGGTACGTCTCCGGGTCGAACTCGATCTCGGTCAGCTGGATGTCGATGGGCAGGTCGATGAGGACCGGACCCGGGCGGCCCGAGCGCATCAGGTGGAAGGCCTGCTGGAAGACGCCGGGCACCTGCGCGGCCTCCAGGACGGTCGTCGCGGCCTTGGTCACCGGCTTGGCGATCGACGCGATGTCGACGGCCTGGAAGTCCTCCTTGTGGAGCTTGGCCACCGGCGCCTGGCCAGTGATGCAGAGAATCGGGATGGAGTCGGCGATCGCCGAGTAGAGCCCGGTGATCATGTCCGTGCCGGCAGGTCCCGACGTACCGATGCAGACGCCGATGTTGCCGGCCCTGCTCCGGGTGTAGCCCTCGGCCATGTGGGACGCGCCCTCGACATGGCGGGCCAGGGTGTGGTCGATGCCACCGCCGGCCTTGAGCGCCGCGTAGAAGGGATTGATCGCCGCTCCCGGCACGCCGAACGCGTGGCTGACGCCTTCCAGCTTGAGGATCTCAACTGCCGCTCGGGCAGCGGTCATTCGAGGCATTTGAGTACTCCTGCTCGGACCTGGTGGAGTCGGGCTCCGTCGCGCCACCTGAGAGCACCAATTCCGCATTACGGAAGAAAATTTCTGCTATACGGAAGCAATCTAAGCGGCGGCCCGTCGGCCGTCAAGAGAGGGCACCGGTCCGCTGCCACGCGGTGCCGGAAGAGCCGCGAATCCTCCAAGTCACTCCCCCCGCGCCCCACTCGTGGTGGAGCATGGGGGCACGAGGCGCGGTCGGACGGTGACGGCCACGGAGTGCCGACGCGCCCGAAGACAGGCACCGGGGGCGGCAGCGGTGCCGGAGGGAGGCCATGGTGGAGTCCGTGCCGGTACGCTGTCCGGCCTGCCGCCGCGAGCACGCGTACCTCATACCGGTCTACCCGTGCCCGTGCGGGTCCCCCACCGCCGCCCCGATGCGGCGCGGCGCCGCGCCCGAGCCGATCACGCACCGCACCTGGATCGACGAGTGGGTGACCGTGCGCTGCCGCGCCTGCGGGCGTCACGATCAGTGGCCGCAGCCGGAGCTGTGCTGCCCGTGCGGGACGGTGCTGCGGATCCCGGTCAGACCGGTCACGGCGGCCGGCGCCGACCCGGCGGACGGAGTCCGGCCGTCCCACATCCCGCTGCCGCGTACGGCTCCCGCGCCCCGCCCGTCGTTCCGGCCGATGACGATCCGCACCGGCCGCGACGCGGTCACCGCCGCCGCGATGTTTCTGCGGTGGCTGGGCTACCGCGATGTCGACATGCCGGCGAAGCGGCCCTCGTCCCGGATCGATCTGCGCGCCGCCGGACTGATCGCCCAGGTCGACTCGACCACCCGGCCGAGCACCCTGCGCGACGTCGAATGTCTCTGGCTGAACGCCCTCAACGCATCGGTGACCGGTGTCTTCTTCTCGCTGGCGGGGTATGCGCAAGACGCCAGTGCGCGCGCCGACGGGCTCGGTATCCCGCTCTTCGTGATGGACCTCACCGGGACCCCGCAGCCGGTGAACGGTCCGGCGGACGAGCTACTCTCCACGGGGGCCTGAGGGTGTCCGCAGATCAAGGTAGCTGGAACACGCTGCTGCGGACGCGGCGGCCGGGTCAAAGCTGCACGATGACCAGGGCGGTGTCGTCGGTGACGCCGCCGAGCGGGAGCAGGTCGGCCAGCAGGGCGTCCGCGAGGGTTTCGGGGTCGGCTGTCCGGTGGCCGGCCAGGGAGCGGGCGAGCCGTGCGAGACCGGTGTCGATGTCCTCGCGGCGGCGCTCGATCAGGCCGTCGGTGTACAGCACGAGGACGGACCCCTCGGTGAAGGGCGCCCTTGCCTGGGGCCGGGGAGCGGGTTCGGGGCGGGCGCCGAGCGGGGGGTCGGTGGCCCGGTCCAGGAACTCGACGGTGCCGTCCCCGTGCCGGAGGGCCGGCGGAAGGTGGCCCGCGCTGCTGTAGGTGATGGTGTGGGTGTTCCAGTCGATGAACGTGTTGGCCACCGTGGTGTTCTCGGCGCCGTCGACCGAGCGGGCGTACAGCCCGAGGGCTTCCAGGGCACGGGCGGGGCCTTCGGTGACGCGGGAGGCGGCGCTGAGCGCGCTGCGCAGTTGCCCCATCACCTGGGCCGCAGGCAGGCCGTGGCCGACGACGTCGCCGACGGCGACCGCGATGCGGTCGCCGGGCAGTTCCACCAGGTCGTACCAGTCACCGCACACGTCCAGCGCGTCGATGGCGGGCCGGTAGCGTGCGGCCGCCGGGTGGCGCCCGACCCGGCGGAGGGCGGGCAGCATCGCCTCCTGCAGGCTCAGCGCCACCACGCGAGCGCGGATGAGTTCGGTGACCTCCTCCACGCGGTGCATCAGCAGCGTCACCCGCCCGTCCGAACCGAGGACGGGAATGTTGATCATGGTCCAGTAGCGCTCGCCCAGCACCCCGGGCCGGTCGGAATCCCCCATGTCGTAGCGCTGCAGCTCCATGGTGTCGCGCTCACCGGTTTCCGTCGCCCGCCGCAGTGACGCCTCGATGTTGCGCACCACGGCCGCGCCGGGGTCGGTCGGTCTGTGGACAAAATCGTCGCGCAGGTAGCGGCCGATGACTTGGCTGCGGGTGCGGCCCATCACACGCAAGAACTCTTCGTTGACGTCCGCGTAGACCAGCTGCGGGGTCAGCAGCGCCACCGCACCGGGCAGGGCCTGGAACACCGCTGCGTAATCGATCTCCGGTTCCGTCACGTCTGCCCCGCCTCGACGCCGCCGCTGGTCTGTCTCTTCACGATAGGCACGGCAGGCCGAGGCAGCGGTACTCCTCTTCCCGTGGAGCTGGGCAGGTCACACGGTTGGCCCTCGGCGGCTGCCCGCGAAGGCGGGGAGAGCCGGATCAGCAGCGTGGCAGGCGCGTCACGGAGGAGCAGCCGGTACCCCGTCGCCCGCGGCGCCCCGCCGGCCGCCCGACGGATCGATGCGTGCGACCCGCGGCGTGCCGGATCTTCGCGCTGTCCGTTGCCCACCGTCCACGACCGAACGTGGCTGGGTCCCCCGAAGGAGAACCCAGCCACACGGTGTCAACGCCTGCCCCACGGACCTCCGCGAGGACTCAGAGGTTGTTGGGCTCCCAGACGGGCAGCCAGACGTCGTTGGTCGCACCCTGGGCAACGCAGTCGTACTGGATGAGGGGGCGTCCGACGCCTACTCCCCCAGCGACGTTGAGGCACTTGTTGCTGGACTTGGCGACGATCTGGTAACCGATGCCCTTGGGCACGAGCCTCCACCGTTCATTGTCGGCGTGGCCGCAGGTGTACTGGATGATCTGGGCTCCGTTGGCGTTACCGCCGCCGTTGACGTTGAGGCATTTGCCGCTGCTGACGGACCTGAACCGGTAGTAGGCGCCCCCGACCGCATTCGCTTCCCAGCGCTCGTTGGTCGTACCGGACCACGGGTACTGGATGATCGGGACGCCGTTGCCCTGGGCCGCTCCCTGTACGTTGGCGACCTGGCCCGGATCGGCTGCCAGCCTCAGGGTCAGCCGCTTGGCGACGACGGACCGTGGGGCCGCCCCCGCGGAGTCGCTGGCGGCGGCCGGGCTGAATGAGCCCGGCATCAGCGCGGCACTGATCGCGACGGCTCCCAGGCCCACAGTCCACCGCTTGCAAGTTTTCACGTTCATTTCTCCGATCCCGCTGCTGCACACACCAACCCCTATGTCGCCGTGTGCAATCAGCTCGCTACACAAGGTAGCCAATCGGCTGCATGCGCCACAGATGACATTGGGGTCGCGCGGGAATCGACAAACGCCTCCACACGCCCCCTGAGTACCAGCGGCATCACCCTTGGCGGGCGTTTGTTGTGCTTGCCGGCCCGCCAAGGAGCCCTACGCGGTCCGGCCCGTCCACGACGGAACCGGGCCGCGCGAGGCCGAGCCCGATTCCCGTATCCGCCTCCGGCCCCGTCTCCGTCTCCGTCTCCGGCTCCACCACGAAGACCCGGCATTCCAATTCCGCGACCCTGACGTCCGTCGCCCGCTTCCGCTGATGCGCCGTGCGCGGCAGGCGTGGCGTGTACCGGGCCGGGCGGACAGCAGGCGACGTGGGGGACAGTGCTCGAACGGGCGCCCGCGAGTCGGCAATCCGGCGCCCCTGCCCCCGCGCACCGGCCGCCGACGCCATACTGGCGGCATGCGTATCCGTCCCGCCCGCCGCTCCGATCTCCCGCTGCTCCAGGACATCGAACGCGCCGCCGGCGAACCGTTCCGCACCCTCGGTATGTCCGCCGTCTCGGACGACGACCCGCCACCCCTCGACCTGCTGGACGACTACCGCAGGGCCGGTCGCGCCTGGGTGGCCGCCGAATCCGACGACCGCCCCGTCGGCTACCTGATCGCCGACGAGGTCGACGGCGCGGCCCATGTCGAGCAGGTCTCGGTCCATCCGTCCGCCGCCCGGCGCGGCGTGGGCCGCGCGCTCATCGACCACCTGGCCGGCTGGGCGGGCGACCGGCGGCTCGCCGCCCTCACTCTGACGACGTTCTCCCATGTCCCGTGGAACGCGCCGTACTACACGCGCCTCGGCTTCCGCACGCTCGCGGAGGCCGAACTCACCGACGGGCTGCGGAAGATCAGGGCGGAGGAGGCGGAACACGGCCTGGACCGCTGGCCGAGGGTCTGCATGCGACGCGAACTCTGACCGGGCGTCAACCCCCTGACACCGGAGCGGAACCGGTCGGCGACAGCGAGTGCAATCGGTCACGTTCGCGTCTGGGGGCCACAATTGTTCGGGCTGTGTCAGTGGGCGGCCGTAAGATAGCGCCCATGTTCTTAACTCCACGACGCTCCCCGTCTTCCGACCCGCTGCACGCCGCACAGCCGACGCACCCGTCCGCCGTCGAGGCGAACGAGGCGATCCGTGCGCTGGTGGACGCGCGAGCCGGGCAGGACTGGTCGTCCGTGGAGTCCGCGGCGTACGAGGTACTGCTCATCGAGTGGGCGGCGGCAACCCGCGGCGCCGCCGGCGACATCATCGAAGCCGCCTGACCGCGCCCCGGGCACCGCCTTACCGACTATCCGTAGTTCTCCCGCAGTTCGATCTTCCGTACCTTCCCGCTGACCGTCATCGGGAAGGCCTCCAGGATCTGCAGCCTCCGCGGGATCTTGTAGTGAGCGAGCTGCTCGCGGCAGTACTCCGTCACTTCCTCCAGGCTCGGCGGGTCCGCCGGGTCCCTGGGGATGACACAGGCCAGGATCTCCTCGCCGCGCGTGGCGTCCGGTACGCCCACCACCTGCACGTCCGCGACCTTCGGGTGGCCGTAGAGGAATTCCTCGATCTCCCGCGGATACACGTTCTCGCCACCGCGGATGATCATGTCCTTGATCCGGCCGACGATCTGTACGTAGCCGTCCTCGCGCATCACCGCAAGGTCGCCGGTGTGCATCCAGCGCCCCGCGTCGATCACCTCGGCGGTCCGCTCGGGCTGCTCCCAGTAGCCGAGCATCACGCTGTAGCCACGGGTGCAGAGCTCGCCCGCCTCCCCGCGCTCCACGGTCACGCCGGTCGCCGGGTCGACGACCTTCACCTCGATGTGCGGCATGACCCGGCCGACCGTGCCGGTGCGGCGCTCCAGGTCGTCGTCGCGGCGGGTCTGGGTGGAGACCGGAGAGGTCTCCGTCATGCCGTAACAGATGGACACCTCGTCCATGTGCATCTCGGCGACGACCCGCTTCATCACCTCGACCGGGCAGGGCGATCCGGCCATGATCCCGGTGCGCAGCGAGGAGAGATCGTACGAGGCGAAGTCGGGGAGGTTGAGCTCGGCGATGAACATGGTGGGAACGCCGTAGAGGGAGGTGCAGCGCTCCTGCTGGACGGCGGCGAGGACGGCGGCGGGGTCGAAGGCGGGGGCCGGGATCACGATGCAGGCGCCGTGCGAGGTGATGCCGAGATTTCCCATGACCATGCCGAAGCAGTGATAGAAGGGAACGGGCAGACAGACCCGGTCCTGTTCGGTGTAGGCGACCAACTCCCCTACGAAGTAACCGTTGTTGAGGATGTTGTGGTGGGAGAGAGTGGCTCCCTTGGGGAAGCCGGTCGTGCCCGAGGTGAACTGGATGTTGATCGGGTCGTCACAGGACAACTCGGCTTCCCGCGCGGCCAGTTGCTCGGTCGTGACCGACCCTGCCGCTGCCGTCAGCTCGTCCCAGGACGGATCGCCGATGTAGTGCACGGACCGCAGGGCGGGGCACCCCGCCCGGACCTGGCCGACGAGGGCACGGTAGTCGCTGGTGCGGTGGGCGAGCGACGAGATCAGGATCGAGATCCCCGCCTGGCCGAGCACGTACTGCAGCTCGTGTGCCCGGTAGGCCGGGTTGATGTTGACCATGATGGCGCCGATGCGGGCGGTGGCGTACTGGACGAGCACCCACTCCGGGCAGTTGATCGCCCAGATTCCGACGCGGTCGCCCCTGGCCACCCCGGAGCCCATCAGCCCGCGCGCCAACTCGTCGACCGCCGCGCCGAATTCGGCGTACGTCCAACGCCGCCCCGAAGCGACGTCGACCAGCGCCTCACGTTCCGGGTACGTCTCGACCGCCCGGTCGAGATTGCGCCCGATCGTGTCGCCGAGCAGAGCGGTGGTGCCGGTGCCGTGCGCGTAGGACGGCCCGGTCCGTCCGGTCATCGCAGGTCCCCCTCGTCGTATTCGGTGCCGGCGCCCTGGGCCGTGCGCTCGCGCAGCTCGATCCGGCGGATCTTTCCGGAGACGGTCTTCGGCAGCTCGGCGAACTCCAGCCGGCGGATCCGCTTGTACGGGGCGAGGACCGCCCGCGAGTGCGCGAACAGCACCTTCGCCGTGTCCGGGCCGGGCTCCCAGCCCTCCGCCAGGACGACGTACGCCTTCGGGACGGCGAGCCGGACCGGGTCGGGCGCGGGCACGACCGCGGCCTCGGCGACCGCTTCGTGCTCCAGCAGCGCGCTCTCCAGCTCGAACGGCGAGATCTTGTAGTCGGACGCCTTGAACACATCGTCGGCGCGGCCGACATAGGTGATGTAGCCGTCCTCGTCGCGGGAGCCGATGTCGCCGGTGCGGTAGTAGCCGCCGGCCATCGCCTCGGCGGTACGGTCCGGGTCGCCGTGGTAGCCGGTCATCAGGCCGACCGGGCGGTACGACAGGTCGAGGGAGATCTCGCCCTCGATCGCACCGGGCTCACCGGTGACCGGGTCGAGGAGCTCGACCTTGAAGCCGGGACTGGGCCGTCCCATCGAACCGGCCTTCAGTGCCTGGCCGGGGCTGTTGGCGACCTGGACGGCGGTCTCGGTCTGGCCGAAGCCGTCCCGGATCGTGACGCCCCACTCGCGCCGGACCGTCTCGATGACCTCGGGGTTCAGTGGCTCTCCGGCGGCGACGACCTCGCGCGGCGGGGTGTTCAGCTGGGAGAGGTCGGCCTGGATCAGCATCCGCCAGACGGTGGGCGGGGCGCAGAAGCTGGTGACGCCCGAGCGGTCCATTTCGGCCATCAGACGGCCCGCGTCGAACCGGGTGTAGTTGAAGATGAAGACGGTCGCCTCGGCGCTCCATGGCGCGAAGAGGTTCGACCAGGCGTGCTTGGCCCAGCCCGGTGACGAGATGTTCAGGTGGACGTCCCCGGGCTTGAGACCGATCCAGTACATCGTCGCCAAGTGGCCCACGGGGTAGGAGACATGGGTGTGCTCGACCAGCTTGGGGCTGGCGGTCGTGCCGGAGGTGAAGTACAGCATCAGTGGCTCGTCGGCGTCGGTCTCCCGGTCCGTCTCGAAGCTCTCCGGCTGCTCGTCGGCGCCGGTGTAGGGGAGCCAGCCCGGTACGTCCTCGCCGACGGCGATCCGGGTGTAGTCGCCGGGCACCTCGTCGAACTTGGCGGCGTCGGCGTCCCGCACGATCACATGCCGGACCCGGCCGCGCTCCACCCGGTCGCGCAGGTCGACGGGGCCGAGGAGCGGGGTGGCGGGGATGACGACGGCCCGCAGCTTCATCGCGGCGAGGGCCGTCTCCCACAGTTCGACCTGGTTGCCGAGCATGACGAGGATCCGGTCGCCGGCGCGTACCCCTTGGGCGCGGAGCCAGTTCGCGGCCCGGTTGGAGCGGGCGGACATCGCGGCGAAGGACACCTCGGTGCGGCGGCCGTCCTCCTCCACGATGTGCAGGGCGGTGCGGTCGTTGTTCTCCGCGATGGCGTCGAACCAGTCCAGCGCCCAGTTGAAATGGTCGGCCCGGGGCCAGCGGAAGCCCTCGTACGCCGTCGCGTAGTCCTCGCGGTGCTGCAGCAGAAAGTCCCGGGCGGCCCGGAACGATTCCGTCGCGCTGGTTGCCGACATGTGCCCTCCTTATTGCGGACCGGACCGGTCCCTTTAACATCATGTAAACAGTGACCCAGGTCTCACCACCCCCGAACGGGGGTACGCAGGCAGGGCAGAGAGGCGACAGCGTGCCGGAACCGGTCGATGCGGGCGAGATGCAAGCGGCCCTGCTGCGGTTGCGCCGGACGAGCGGGCTGCCCGTGGCGTTCGGCGGACTGCTGTCGGATGCGCGCCACGCCAGGATCGCGGAGCTCAACGGGGCGCAGACCGCGGCGCTGCGCGGCCTTGTCATCACTGCGGGCAGCGGACTCGGCGGCAAGGCGATCGCCCTGTCCCGACCGTGTGCGGTGACCGACTACCCGTCGTCGCGGCACATCAGCCACGAGTACGACACCGCGGTCGCCGCGGAGGGGCTGCGCTCGGTGGTCGCGGTGCCCGTCGTCGTACGCCGCAAGGTACGGGGCGTGCTGTACGGGGCGCTGCGCGAGCCCCTCACCCTCGGGGACCGTACGTTCGACGCGGCCGTCGCGGCCGCCCGCGACGTGGAACAGACGCTCGCCGTGCGCGACGAGGTACAGCAGCTCCTGGCCCTCACCCGGGACCAGGTGACGGACCCGCGGGCGGCGCCGGGTGCTTGGGAGGACGTCCGCGAGGCGCACCGTGAGCTGCGCGCGCTGGTCCCGAGGGTGGCCGACCCGGTGCTTCGCGAGGAACTCCTCTCGGTGTGCGGGCGGCTGGCCTCGGCGTCCGGGACAACGGTGCCGGGCGCCCGCGGGGTGCAGCTGGCGCCGCGCGAGATCGATGTCCTCGCCTGCGTGGCCGCGGGCGCGACGAACGCGGTGGCGGCCGATCGGCTGGGGCTGCGGCCGGAGACGGTGAAGGGGTATCTGCGCGCGGCGATGCGGAAGCTGGGGGCGCACACCCGGCTGGAAGCGGTCGTGGCGGCGCGCCGGGCGGGGCTGCTGCCGTAGGTGCGCGCCGGGCGTCCGCCTCGGCGCGCACCTGACGTCCGCCGGGGTCTCTGCCGTACGGTCGGGGCCAGGGGGTGACGGACATGGTGTCCACGCATCAATATCTTGCCTTCGCGGCGATGTCCCTGCTGGTGATCGTGATCCCGGGGCCGAGCGTCCTCTTCGTGATCGGCCGGGCGCTGGCCCACGGCCGCCGCACCGCGCTGACCACGGTGCTGGGCAATGTCGCCGGTTCGTACATCCTGGTGGTGGCGGTTGCGCTGGGCATCGGTTCGCTGGTCGAACGCTCGATGATGGTCTTCATGGCAGTGAAGCTGGCGGGTGCGGCGTATCTGGTCCTCCTGGGGGTGCAGGCGTTCCGGCACCGCAAGGAGTTGACGCTGGGGGCTGTCGAGGCGTCGCCGGAGCGGCCCGCGCACGGTGATCTGCGGACGCTGGTGGACGGTGTGGTCGTCGGCGTCACCAACCCCAAGGGCATCGTCTTCTTCGCCGCGGTACTCCCCCAGTTCGTGGACCCGTCGACCGGTCATCTCCCGGTGCAGATGCTGCTGTTGGGGCTGGTGCCGATCGCGATCGGGCTGGTGACGGACACGCTCTGGGGGCTCGGCGCGTCGGCGGCCCGGAGCTGGTTCGCCCGGTCGGACAGGCGGCTGTCGCTGATCGGCGGGGCGGGTGGCTTCGCGATGATCGGTCTGGGTGTGACGGTGGCGGCGACGGGCCGCGCCGACTGACGGCCTCCCCCGCGACAGGGAGTGGATCAGCGAGCGGCGTCATGCGGCTTCGATGGCAAGGCGGAGGACGGAGTCGACGCGGAGCGTCGGTGGCCGACGACAACGCCGAAGGGGGCCCCTCCCTGCTCGAGCGAAGCCGAGAGCTCGGGGGAGGAGTCGCAGGACGTCGCGAGCCCACTCCCTGTCGCTGGGGAGGCCGTAAGCCCCGCTCCCGGTCAGTCCCCGAAGTCGACGAACGGGGCGAACCGGATGTCGTGTGCGGCCGGGTCCGCGGGTCGCATCGTGGCGAGCATCCGCAGCCCTTCCTCCGTGACGGCTTCGCGCTCCGCCGGGCTCAGCCTCCCCAGCGCCTGCACGGTGACGGTCCCCTCGCCGCCGGGCTTCTGCCCGGGCGCGCCGAACCGCCAGATCGCCGCGAGGAAGCCGTCGACGAGCACGGCTCCGTACGCCTGATTGCCGTTCCCGTTGCGTCCCTTGAACCGCGACGGGATGACGCGCGTGCGGTCCGCATGGCCGAGCAGGACATTGTCGAACTCGGGCAGGAAGCGCGGCGGGGCGGGGGTGTCCGGGTCGGGACGCGGGGCGTCCGGCAGGTCGAAGAGTTCCACGCCGTGCTCGTCGCGGAAGGTGGTCAGCCGCGGCCGCAGCCGCTCGAAGACTTCCCGCAGCCGGGTCAGTCCGGCCCACATCTGCATGTCCTTCACGGAGGCGGGTCCGAAGGCGCCGAGGTAGCGCAGCACGGTTGCGTCGGGCGTGGGTGTCGGCTCCGACGGCCGGCCGAGCCAGTGCTCGACGGTGGTCAGCGCGACCTGTCCGCTCCGTCCCCAGAGCCCGCGCGGGGTGACCTGGACCAGGGGCAGGGTGCAGCGGACGGCCACGGTCAGGGCCTGCGGGTCGGCGTCCGGCCACTGCGCGAGCAGTGCCTCGCGGAGTTCCTTCGGGGTGCGCGGGCGCTCCTCGACGAGCTCTCTGCCCATCGCCGCGAGCCGGTCCAGGTCCACCCCGCCGAGCCCCTGCCGGAATATCTTCAGCTCCCGGCTGCGGGCCGGCTGGACCAGCGGACGCAGGGTCAGCGCGTCGTCGGCGGTGTGGGTGTGGATGGTGGAGCGGAGGGTGACGATGCGGACCAGCTCGCGGGACCCCATCAGTGCGGAGAGCTCGGCCGGGTCGAAGCCTTCGAGCCGGGCGAAGAGCTGGTAGTACGGCGGCTTGGTGTTCTGCGCCTGGAGCCCGACGAGATGCCCGACGGCTTCCTTCGCGGACATCGGGGTCCGGCGCAGGAGCAGTTGGCGCTCCAGGGTGGCCCGGCCCAGTGCGCGGGGCGTGAGCCGCGGGGGCTGGGCGGATGCGGCTCGTGCGGCGGGCTTCGTCTTCGCGGTCATGAACGGCACGGTACGCGGATATGCGGACAACTCCCGTCCGCAATCGCATCTTCTCGTTCCTTCCCGCGGTCGCCGCACCGCAGGGCGGCAGGACCCCGGATTGCGCGCGGGCCGCCCGCATCATGGTCGGGTGATCAGCGTCCTGTTCGCCATCCTGACCGCACTCAGCAACGGCGCCGCGTCCGTACTGCAACGCCGTGCAGCCCTCGCCGTACCCGACACGAAGGCGATGCGCCTGTCGCTGATCGGCCATCTGCTGCGCCAGAAGGTGTGGCTGGCCGGAATCGGGCTGGTGATCGTCGCCGCCGTCTGCCAGGCCGTCGCGCTGGCCACCGGGCCGATCGCGGTGGTCCAGCCGATCTTCGTCATCGAACTCCCGGCTGCGCTGCTGCTGGCCGGGATCGTGATGCGGGTCCGGGTACCGGGCGGAGTCTGGTACGGCGTGGCTGCCGTGACCGTCGGGCTGGCCCTCGGCATGACCTCCGCCGCTCCGGGCGGCGGCAGCACGTCGGTGCAGGGCGCGGTCTGGGTCCCGGCGCTGATCCTGACGGGGATCTTCGAGGCCGCGCTGATCACCGGCGCGATGAAGACCCGCGGGAACCCCCGGGCGGCGCTGCTCGGGCTCGCCGCCGCGTGTGGTTACTCGCTCACCGCCGCCCTGATGAAGGACGCCATGGGGCGGCTCGGTGACGACGGGGTGACCGCGCTCATGACGTCCTGGCAGCTGTACGCCACCGCCGCCGCCGGGGTGGGCGCGCTGTTCCTCCTTCAGAACGCGCTCCAGGCGGGCACCCTGGTCGCCGTCCAGCCGATGCTGACACTGGGCGACGCGCTGATCAGCGTCCTGTACGGGGTGACGCTGTTCGGCGAGGAGCTGCGCACGGGCTGGTGGCTGCTGCCGGAGCTGGTCGCGATCGCTCTCATCGCGCTGGGCTGTATCGAACTGTCCCGTTCGCCGCTGGCGTCCGGGAACGCCGTACCGCCGCGGCGCAGCACCCGCGTGACGTGACGGCCCGTACCGGGCCCCGGGGTCGGGCGTCCGGGTTCCGGTGCGCCGGCGAGGTCGACGTCGGGGTGGCCGGCGAACAGCACGACGGCGATCGGGCCGAAGAGGTGGCAGGCGGTGCACGCGGTGGCGGCGTGGCCCTGCTCCGTGCTCACCTGTTCGGCGGAGAGCCCGCCGAGTCCGGCACGACAGGGAGAGCGCGTGTTCCGGACGGTCCCGGACGACGCCCGTCCGCCCCTGCGACGCTCGCCCGGCGCGCGGAACCGGCCCGGGGAAGGAATCCCGCGGGCCGGTTCCTGCCGAGTCGCTTCAGGCGGTCTGCCCGGATCCCGAGCCGGTCAAGGCCGCCGCCTTGATCCCCTTGGTGATCTCGTCCATCACCGAGAGCGCGGGCGCCTTGGGGCCGGCGTCGAAGCCGGACCGTACGACGACCAGCATGTCCGCGGAGTGCGGGGAGGCAAAGGCCAGCGACTGGACGTAGCCGTCGTCGCCCTCCTTCGTGACCACCTTCCAGCGCACCAGATAGCCCTTGCGGCCCGCGACGGTGACCGCCTCGGACTTGAGCTGCTCGTGCGAGGTGATGGCGCCGTAGGCCTTGCCGCCGTACGACGACGTGGCGTTGACGGAGATGTCCGCCTTCGCCGCCGCCTCCGCCGTCTTCGCGGTGATCTTCAGCGCCTGGGCCGGGGCGACGAACGCTCCTCCGCGCTCGCACTTCTGCGAGGCGTCGGCCGGGCATGTGTACGATCCCGTGCTCACCGAGGCACCGATCAGGGCCGACTGGCCGGTCCAGCCGTCGGGCACCGGCAGGCTGACACCAGTGCTGGCGTCCGTGGCATACCCCTCCTCGGACGGCGGCTGCTGCTGGTCGGGCGCCGGACTCCGGCCACCGGGACCACCGGGGCCGCCCTGGCCGTTCCGTCCCCCGGGGGAACTGGGCGTCGGCGACTCGACACCGCGGGAGTTGTTCTCGGAACGGTGGGTTCCATCAGCCAGCAGGACGGCGCCACCCGCGATCGCGGCCAGCACCACCACACCCGCGGTGACGCCGACGCCGATCCGGATCCGACGGCGCCGGACGGCTGCGGGCGGCATCCGGAGCTGATCCGTCCACTGACTCCCGTCCCACCAGCGTTCCTGGACAGGGCCTGTTCCTGTATACCCGGGGTCCGTATGCCAGCCGGGAGGGCTCATCTCGGTCACGACGCCCACCGTAGAGGCGCTCCGTGAAAATCGCATGAAACGGTGCGTTGAACCCGCTCAGGGTCGCCGGCAGTGCGCGGACCACCGAATGGGGGCGTAATGGGCTAGAACCTCTCTTTTCGGATCAGGCTGCGACCAAGGAGTACGGGCAGGACCCGGCGTGCCGGGCACGGTCCGAAGAGAGGCCCCAGGAGCCCGGACCACGACGGGACCGGGCCGTGCGATGGGAGAGCCATGCCGTACATCACCGTTGGCGAGGAGAACTCCGCCGGCATCCATGTGTACTACGAGGACCACGGGACGGGGCAGCCCGTCGTCCTGATCCACGGGTTCCCGCTGAGCGGCGCATCCTGGGAGATGCAGCTCCCGGTCCTGCTGCGCGCCGGATACCGGGTGATCACGTACGACCGGCGCGGCTTCGGCCGCTCCTCGCAGCCCACCACGGGGTACGACTACGACACTCTCGCCACGGATCTCAACGCCGTCATGGAGAAGCTCGACCTGCAGAACACCATCCTGGTCGGGTTCTCCATGGGCACCGGCGAGGTCGTCCGTTACCTGGGCAACTACGGATCCGCACGGGTCGACCGGGCGGCACTGATCGCCCCGATCCCGCCGTTCCTCCTGAAGACCGGGGACAACCCCGAGGGGGTCGACCAGAGCGTCTTCGACGGCATCATGAGCGCCATCGCCTCGGACCGTCCCGCGTATCTGACGACCTTCCTCCATGACTTCAACAACGTCGACAAGCTCGGTGGCACCCGGATCAGTGACCAGGCACTGCAGCTCCAGTGGACGGTGGCCGCCGGTGCGTCGGCCCACGCCACGCTGGCCTGCGTGCCGGCCTGGCTGACGGACTTCCGCGACGACCTGCCCAGGATCGACGTGGAGACGCTGATCGTCCAGGGCGACGAGGACCGCATCCTGCCCATCGAGTCCTGCGGGCGGCGGCTGCCCGGCCTGATCAAGAACAGCCGTCTCGTCGAGATCCCGGGCGGCCCGCACAACATCGGCTGGACCCATGCCGAGGAACTCAACGCGATTCTCATGGGGTTCCTGGGCCGGACAGCCTCCTGAGCGCCGCACGCCGCCGGGGCGTCCGGCCATGACCCGCGAGGTAATCGACGCTTCTTCCCGCGTCGGACATCGTGTTCCTCACGAGCCGCACAGGAGCCCGGCCGCAGGGCCGGGACCGTGACCGAGAGGACAGCACGATGACCGCATACGAGGACGCCGTTCAGCGCTACTTCGCCGCCTGGAACGCGGCCACCCCCGAGGATCTGGCGAAGGCCGTCGCAGCGGCCTTCACCGAGGGCGCCACGTACACCGATCCGCTGGCCTCAGTGCGGGGCCACGACGAGCTGGTGGCCGTGATCAGCGGTGCCCATCAGCAGTTCCCCGGCTTCGAGTTCAAGCTGACCGGCGCCCCCGAAGGACACCACGACATCGTCCGCTTCGGCTGGGACCTGGTCTCCACCTCCGACGGCTCGGCGCCCGTCGCCGGGTCCGACGTCGTCACCCTCGACGAGGACGGGCGCATCACCTCGGTCAGCGGCTTCCTGGACCGGGTCCCCGGAGCGTGACCGGTGCGGATTTCCGGCGCGCCCGGTAGTCGGGCAGTTCGATGTCCGTGACCTTCCTCCCCTCTTCCGGCATCCGGTTGAGGACGAATGTGCGGCTGAGCATCCAGTTGCGCATGCGCAGCGCGAACGCGGAGCCGGGGGCGAGGAAGGGGCCGGTCCGGTCACCGCTCTTCTGGCAGCCCTGCGCGTAGGTACGCAGCAGGCTCTCGTAGCGGGCGAAGGCGGCGGCGTGGTCGCCGCGGTGGGCGGCCAGCTCCCCCGCGAGCACGTACGCGGCGACGATCGCGGTCCCGGTGCCCATGCCGCCGATGGTGGCCCCGCAGGCGGCGTCACCGAGGAGGGCGACGCGGCCTGGTCGAAATGCTCCGCCGTCACCCCTGGCTACTGGAGGCGACGCTCGGCCCGCGTCTGATGGGCCCGAAGGAACTCGGCTGGATGGAGCGGGCCCTCTCCGCACTGGACGGCACCGGGCTGACCGCATCCTGGACGGCCTGGAGGTCCTGATCGCCGAGCGCGCCCGGAGCTGATCCACGCGAGGGCCCGCAGCAACACGGCTGCCGCAGGGCCGTGACGGGCGGATGTCTTCCATACGGTCTTCGGCTACCGCGACCCCGAGCCCTGCACCGGCGGACACGTCGCGTTCCGCACCGTCCTCAGCCACATCAGGACCAGTGACGTCAAGGTCAGCGAGCTCGCGGTCCGGCCGTAATCCGAGTTCGGGCCCGGGGATCGTCGGAGCGTTTTCTGGAATTAACCTCTGATCCCTTGTCACAGCCAGGTCTACGCGCATAGCTTGTGGCCCCTCATCACACTTTGAGGGGCAGTTCATCGTGCACATATCCCGACCCCGTTCCATCCTGCTGGCCGGCGCGGTCGCCGTGACCCTCTCGGCGACCGCGCTGCCTGCCGCCTTCGCGGCCCCGTCCTCGACCGCCGTGATCTCCGAGGTGTACGGGGGCGGGGGCAACTCGGGTGCGACGCTCACCCGCGACTTCGTCGAACTGGCCAATGCCGGCTCGGCCGCGTACGACCTCTCGGGCTTCAGCGTCCAGTACCTGCCCGGCACACCGTCCGCGGGTTCGCTCTGGCAGGTCTCCGCGCTGACCGGGTCCGTCGCGCCCGGCGGCCGCTACCTGGTCGCCCAGGCCGCGGGCACCGGCGGCACCGTCGCTCTGCCCACCCCGGACGCCACCGGCACCGTGGCGATGTCCGCGACCAGCGGCACCGTCGCCCTCGTCTCCGGGACCACCCCGCTGACCTGCAAGACCGCGGCCGACTGCGCCGCCGACACCCGCATCGTGGACCTCGTCGGCTACGGCTCCGCGGTCGTACGGGAGGGCAGCGGCCCGGCGGCAGGCGCCTCCGCCACCGCCTCCGTGGCGCGCGGTACGTCGCTCGCCGACACCGACAACAACAACGCCGACCTGGCCGCGGGCGCCCCGACACCGGTCAACTCGGCCGGTGAGACGTCCGGTGGAACGGGACCCGGCGACCCCGGCAACCCGACCGAGCCCGGCACCGTGCGGGTGCACGACATCCAGGGCACCACCCGCGTCTCGCCGCTGAACGGCCAGTCGGTGACCGGGGTCCCCGGCGTCGTCACCGGCGTGCGGACCACCGGTTCGCGCGGCTTCTGGATCCAGGACACCACGCCGGACGCGGACCCCCGTACCAGCGAAGGTGTCTTCGTCTTCACCGGCTCCACCGCACCGGCCGTCGCCGTGGGCGATTCCGTGCTGGTCAGCGGCAAAGTGGACGAGTACTACCCGTCGGCCACCACCCAGTCGATCACCGAGATCACCGCCCCCAAGGTCACGGTCCTGTCGTCGGGCAACGCGCTGCCCGCGCCGGTCGTGCTCGACGCGGCGTCCGTGCCCGACACGTACGCCCCCTCGGCAAGCGGCGGTTCGATCGACGCGCTGGCCCTCGACCCGACGAAGTACGCGCTCGACCGGTACGAGTCGCTCGAAGGTACCCGTGTGCAGATCGCCGACACCCGGGTCACGGGTGCGACGACCGCGTACGACGAGGTCTGGGTGACGGTCAAGCCGAACGAGAACCCGACGCAGCGCGGCGGCACACTCTACTCCTCGTACACCGACCAGAACACCGGTCGCATCAAGGTGATGTCGCTGGACACCACCCGCCCCTTCCCCGTCGCGAACGTGGGCGATGAGCTGTCCGGCACCACCACCGGTGTCATGGACTACGCCTCCTTCGGCGGCTACAACCTCCAGGCGACCGAGCTGGGCACGGTCACCGACCACCACCTGCGGCGCGAGGTCACCCGGAAGCAGCGGGACAAGGAGCTCGCGGTCGCCACGTACAACGTGGAGAACCTGGACGCGCTCGACGAGCAGGCCAAGTTCGACACGCTCGCCGCGGGCGTCGCGGTCAACCTCTCCTCCCCCGACATCGTGTCTCTGGAGGAGATCCAGGACGACAACGGTGCGGTGAACGACGGCACGGTCGGCTCCGAGGCGACGCTCAAGCGGTTCACCGACGCGATCGTCGCGGCGGGCGGTCCGCAGTACGCATGGCGCTACATCGCCCCCGAGAACGGCAAGGACGGCGGCGAGCCCGGCGGCAACATCCGTAACGTCTTCCTCTACAACCCCGAGCGCGTCGACTTCGTGGACCGCGCGGGCGGCGATGCGACCACCGCCGTGACCGCAGTCAAGACAAAGAAGGGCGTCGCTCTCTCGGCATCGCCCGGCCGCATCACCCCGGCCAGCGACGCGTGGGCGGACAGCCGCAAGCCCCTGGTCGGCGAGTTCCGCTTCCACGGGAAGACGGTGTTCGTCATCGGCAACCACTTCGCCTCCAAGGGCGGCGACCAGCCCCTGCACGGTCGCTACCAGGAGCCGAAGCGCAGCTCGGAGACGAAGCGCGTCAAGCAGGCGGCGGAGGTCAACACCTTCGTCAAGTCGCTGCTGGCGGCGGACAAGTCGGCGCAGGTCATCACCCTCGGGGACCTCAACGACTTCGCGTTCTCGCCGACGATGGACGCGCTGACCGACGGCCGGGTACTCAAGCCGCTGATCACCACGCTGCCGGTGGGCGAGCAGTACAGCTATGTGTACGAGGGCAACTCGCAGACGCTGGACCACATCCTGACCAGTCCTGGCGTGCTCCGCTTCGACTACGACGTGGTGCACATCAACGCGGAGTTCGCCGACCAGGCGAGCGACCACGACCCGCAGATCGTGCGCGTGGACGTGAACGCACCGCACTGATCGCGTAAAGCAGGAGGGGGCCGCCCGGTCGACGGGCGGCCCCCTCTGTTCGACCGGTCGTATCGCTGTCGCCCCCGCCCATGAGCGCCGGACCGATACGCCCGAGCAGCACCGCGCACACCGTGCTGCACCCCGTCACCCCTGCCCGGATCAGCGGCGGCTTCCGGGCCGCCCGTCGCCGTACCGACGCGGAGGCGAGCATCCCGCAGGGGCCCCGCAGGCTCGAAGAGGCCGGAATCCTGGGGAACCTGCGCGTGGCCGCGACCGGGAACGGCGCCTTCACCGGGGACTTCCCGTTCCAGGACTCCGACGTCCACAAGTGGCTGGAGGCAGCGTCCTGGCGACGGCCAACTCACCTCCGATGTGGACCGGTTGACAGCTTCCGGTGGGGTGGCCGCGGGGCAACTTCGGGCCGGTAAGGCGGCGCCCGGTGGCCGACGTCATCCACCGCGAACGCTGGTAGGAACGGCGAACGGCCGCCCCCCGCGCCCGTGCCGGCCGGGGCGGGACCTGCCGACAGAGCCTGCGATCGCTTGCACCGGACGACGCTCCTCATGGGGCAAACATTGCCGGTCACGGCACCTAGGATTGCCGGGTGAACGACAAGCCGGTTCCCGACAAAACCTCCTCCCGCACCACCGGGTCCCAGGCCCTGGCCCGGGGCCTGAGCGCGCTCGGACTGGTGGCCGGGACGCCGCACGGGCTCGCGGTGCAGGACGTGGCGGACCGCCTGGGCGTGCATCGCACCATCGCGTACCGCATCCTGACCACCCTGGCGGAGTTCCGGCTGGTGTTCCGGGGCACGGACGGCCGCTACCGGGCGGCGTCCGGCACCGCCGCGCTGGCGCGTGGCTATGCGGCCGGGATCCGGGAGGCATCGCTGCCGGTGCTGCGGCGGGCCGCAGACCAGCTGAGGGCCACGGTCGCGCTGATCGCCGCGGAGGGCGACGACGCGGTGGCGGTGGCGGTGGCGGAGCCGCAGTCGGTGGACTACCACCTCTCCTACCGGGTCGGCAGCCGCAACCCGATCGGGGTCGGCGCGGCCGGTCTGGCGCTGGCCTCGTTCCGGCCGCCGTCGCCGGACGATTCGGCCGAGCTCGCCGAGGTGCGCGAGCGCGGGTACGCCATGACGTTCGGGCGGGTGGAGCCGGGTGCCTTCGGGGTGGCCGTGCCGCTGCGTTCGGCCGATCCGGCGATGCAGCTGTGCGTCAACCTGATCACCACCCGGGAAGAGGTGGCGCGCGCCTCGGTCACCGGCATGCTGGCCGCCGCCGAGGAGCTCTCCCGTAGCGTCTGACCTTCTGTTCTCTTCACCCTGAGGGCCCCTTGCGCAGCCGCGCGAGGGGCCCTTTGCCCACCTGTTCGCTGACCGGGGGAGGTCGCCCGGCCGTTCGTCCCGCGGCTGCCGTACACCGACCGGGCGGCGATCACGCAGGGGGCTCGTCGCGGAGCGGGAGCGCGGTGCCATGCACATCTGACGCCTTGCCACGCCGCCCGGCGACCGGTCGCGCCGTCGCCTGGGAGCTTGCCGTATCGCCTGTCAATTCTGCGGGAGTGAAAGGGAGTTCGACACGCAGGTAAATGTTTTTCATGCCCTGGACGCATGGATAGCCTGAGCCCGCTTCGCGGCCCTCGACCCACCCCACTCGGGTCCGGGGCCGTTCTTTCTCCCCCACACAGCAGGAGCAGGTATGCCCAGACGCGCCGCAGCCCACACGAGGGGCCGCGCATCCGTGCTGGCGGCTCTCACCGCCACCGCGCTCGCCGCGACCGGCACGCCGGTCCTCGCCGCACCCCCTCCGGTCGCCGCCGACTACTCCATGAACCAGGCGTTCGCGCAGGCGGCACGGAAGTTCGACGTACCGCGCGACCTGCTCGCCGCCGTCGGCTACGGCGAAACGCACCTCGACGGCCACGCCGGGCGCCCCAGCCAGGCGAACGGGTACGGCGTGATGCACCTGGTCAGCAACCCCAGGAACCACACGCTGGAAACGGCGGCCGCACTCACCGGCGCGCCGCTGTCGAAGCTCCGACGGGACACCGCGGCCAATATCCTCGGCGGCGCGGCCGTGCTGCGCGCGTACGCGGACCGCATCGGCCTCGACGGCGACGAGCGCGGCGACATCAACGCCTGGTACCCGGCCGTGGCGCGGTACAGCGGCACGACGGACCGCGCCGCCGCCCTCTACGCCGACACCGTCTACACGTTCCTCGCGAACGGGATCGTCACCACCGTCCCCGGCGGCGAGCGGGTCTCGGTGACCGCCCGCCCGGTCGCCCCGGAGAAGGGCACCTTCCCCGGCAGCGGGGTACGCACCCAGAGCCCCGACTACCCGTCGGCCCTGTGGGTCCCGGCCGACCCGAACAACTTCGCCAAGGGCCGTTCGGCGCCGATCAACAAGGTGATCATCCATGTCACGCAGGGCTCGTACTCGGGCTCGGTCAGCTGGTTCCAGGACCCCACGTCCGAGGTGAGCGCCCATTACGTGATCCGCTCCTCCGACGGGCAGATCACCCAGATGGTCCGCAACAGCGACACCGCGTACCACGCCCGGGGCGCGAACGCGTCGGCGCTCGGCATCGAGCACGAGGGATTCATCGACGACCCGTCCTGGTTCACGGATGCGATGTACCGCTCCTCGGCCGCCCTGACCAGCGCCCTGTGCGACAGATACGGCATCCCGAAGGACCGGGCGCACATCATCGGCCACAGCGAGGCAGCGGGCAGCGACCACACCGACCCGGGCCCGTACTGGGACTGGGCCCGCTACATGAGCTTCGTCGGGGGCGACGACAGCGGCGGCAGCAGCAGCAGCAGCAGCAGCAGCAGTGACGGGCTGAGCTTCGCCTCGTACGCCACCCAGCAGAGCGGATCGACGGGCGCCCAGGTCACGGCGGTGCAGCAGCTGCTGACCGCGCAGGGCTTCGACGCGGGCGCAGTGGACGGGAGATTCGGCCCGGCCACACTGACCGCGGTCAAGACGTTCCAGACGGCCCGGGGACTGAGCGCCGACGGCATCGTCGGCGCGAGGACCTGGACGGCGCTGCTGTCGGCCGGGACCGTTCCGACGCTGGAGCAGGGGGGCTCGGGCGCGGACGTGAAGCGGCTCCAGCGCTCGCTGACCGCGGCGCTCGGCACGACCGTGGACGCCGACGGCACCTTCGGCCCGGAAACGGTGACGGCGGTGCGCACCTATCAGAGCGGCCGCGGGCTGACGGTGGACGGGATCGTCGGCAGCGGCACCTGGGCGGCGCTGCAGGCAGGACGCTGATCTGACAGGACGTCAGCAGACGCCGGTACGGGCGGTGCGGCGAGGATTCCGCCCGCACTGCCCGTCCGCATGTCACGCCCGGCCGAGATGGACAGTGCCATGACCAAACCGTGCGGGTGAGATGTGCGATGCCCACTCTGCCCTGAGTGTGCCGCTCGCCGGCCTCCTGCTAAATTTGCACGCATGTTCCTCCTCTGTGCCTAGGACCCGCACCGACCGCGCCCGTCACACCGGGTGCGGCGCTCCGGTGTCCCTGCACGCACACAGCGCGCCAGGTCCGCGCTGCCTTCCCGAGGAACGATCCTCATGCTTTCGCCTTCGCCCACGCCCTCCCACACTCCCTCCTACGCAACGGTCCTGCGCACCCGTCATGCCTCCCGCACCTTCGGCGCCGCGCTGCTGGGACGGCTGTCGTACGGGATGATCTCCCTCTCCCTGACGCTGGCGGTCAAGGACGCCACCGGTTCGTACTCCGTGGCGGGCGCCGTCATGGCCCTGTTCGGGGCGACCAGCGTCTTCCTCTCCCCCGCCCGTGCCGCGCTGATCGACCGGTACGGGGCACGACGCGCGCTGCCGCCCCTGGCCATCGCGTATGCGCTGCTCCTCTCGGTCCTGGCCCACGTCACCTGGCAGCCCGGTGCCTCGGGTTTCCGGCTGGGCGTGTGGGCCGTGCTCGCCGGTGCCTGCACACCACCACTGGGGCCTGTGATGCGGACCCTGTGGAGCAGCCTCCTGCCCGACCGGGAACTGCTCCAGCGCGCCTACAGCCTGGACGGCGTGGCCGAGGAACTCCTCTTCGTCACCGGGCCCTTGCTGGTGGGGCTGCTGGTGAGGTTCGCCGAACCCGCGGCCGGTGTGGCGGTCAGTGCCGCGCTGGTGCTGGTCGGGGCGTTGGCCCTGGTGACCTCTCCGGCGGTACGCGGTACGGGCCCACGTCCGCCGAGGACGAAGCCGCTTCCCGCGGCACCGTCCGCGAAACCACTGCTCTGCGTGGCCGGGTTGCGTCACGCGGTGGTGTGCATGGCCGGGGTGGGGCTGTGCCTGGGGGCGCTGGATCTGCTGGTGGTGGCCTTCACCGACCGGCACGACCAGGATGCGGCCGTGGCCTGGGTGCTGGCGGCGCTCTCCGCGGGGAGCGCGGTCGGTGGCCTGGCCTACGGCGCCGTCTCGTGGCGCGCGTCGAGTCGGCTGCGACTGACGGCACTTGCCGTCGCTCTGGGGCTGTGCCTGCTCGCGGCCGGGCTGTCACCGAACCTGTACGTGCTGGTCGGCACGGTCGCCGTCGCCGGGCTGTTCGTCGCCCCGGCCATGACCACGGCGTATCTGATCGCGGACGAGTCCGTCGGCGCGGGCAGCCGTACGCAGGCCGGCGCATGGGTCAACACCGCCATCAATGCCGGGTCCTCGATCGGAACAGCCGTGGTCGGTCCGGCGCTGGGGCATCTGCCGCTCGCGGCGTGCTTTGCCCTGGCCGCGACCCCGGTGCTGCTCTGCGCGGCGTTCACGGCCCGCGGCGACCGCCGATGAGGTCCGCCGCCCGGAGGCACGCGTCGAGTTCGTCCGCCGGATAGGGCACGAGCACGCCGGACGCCTGTCGGTGAGGTGACCGGAGACATGAGGAAAGGTGGCTCCACACCCCTGTCGGGGATGCGGAGCCACCTCGTGGAAGCCCTCCGGAGGAATCCTCAGGAGGAACTGTCAGCAGGTCGGTTCAGGCAGCAGGTCACTTCAGACCGAACGCCCGGACGATCTCCTGGTCGATACCGAGCCCGTTCCCGTCCTCGGCGTGCGCCTTGAGGGAGACGAAGCCGCCGGCCTTCTTGGGCGTCTTGAACCTTGCGGTCCAGTTGCCCTCGGAGGTCCTGCGCAGATCCGTCGTGCTCCACGTCCTGCCGTCGTCGTAACTGACCGACAGTGACGCCTTCTTGGCCTTCACCGCACCGTCGAGCCACTCCTGCGTGCCGGCGGAGAGACCGACCTCCGTCCACTTGCCTGACTCGACGTCACCGGAGAGGTCGGTGTCGACCTTGTAGTCCAGCTGGAGCAGCGGGAGGTCGGCCCGCCAAGGGCCGTTCTGGTCCATCTGGCCCGAGACGAAGTTCCACTCCGTGTGCGTGCGGGTGGATGTCTTCCACACGTCGCCGTCGCGGGTGGAGTCGAGGACGAAGCGGTACGGCAGCTTCTCCGGCGCCAGGTTTCCGATGTATCCGGCCCGGCCGGCGACCTTCCGGATCAGCGTGTCGCCCTGGTAGAAGGCGGTGGTGGTGGTGTCGTACTCGTCCTCCGGCATGGCTCCCGAGTGGCCCGCGCCCGAGTCCGTCCACGGGGTGAAGTTGAACTGCATGTCGTTGTAGACGGTGCGGAACGGACCCCAGTAGCCGGTGCCCAGCCGCGGACGACTGACTGGCGCGAACCACTCGGCGGGGTAGGTGCGACCCGCGGTGTAGTCCAGGTCGCCGCTGCGCATCTCGTGCGCGAAGCCGGTCTCCGTGGCGTTGAAGACCGAGTGATCCTCGTACCAGAAGGAGGCGCCCGGGAGCGGGGTGACCCACTCGTCGCGGGTGCTGGGGAACTTCTCGTACTCCGCGAGGCCGATACCGAAACCGTAGTCCGGAATGTCGTAGCGGTAGCCCCCGCCGAGCATGGCCTTGTGGCCGTAGAAGGTGTTCTCCACCTTCGCCAGCTGGGAGGCCGTCGGAGCGAACGCGAGCGAGCGGTCCGGGACGGTATCGTTGTGGCGGTCGACCAGGTCGTACAGGTACCGGGCGAACCTGCGCTGGGTCATGGTGAGCTTCTCGCCCCGCGTGGCCTCCTTGATCAGGGACTCGCCGGCCAGCTGCTGGACCGAGGCGACCGGGATGGTGGTCGTGGTGCCGTACTCGGTGTACCACTCCATCGCCACACCGCGACCGTCGTTGACGACGAAGAGCGCCTTGGCGCCCGCGGCAAGCGCGTTGGTGAGCCGCTCGGCCGCGGAGACCGCGTCGCTGCGGCGGACCACGACAGCCTTGCCCTTGACGTCCAGGCCCTGGTAGTCGGCCTCGGCACCGTTGCCCGCGAAGACACCGGTCAGTTTCTGGCTGCTGTCCTCGGCGACGGGCGAACCGCCCTGCACGGCGACCGGCACATCACGGCCGTCGACCGACAGGTCGATCCGCTTCTCGCCCTGGCGCCAGCGGGTCAGGAAGCTGAAGCTGCCCTGGGTGACCTTCTGGGTGGGGCTTGCCCACAGCTGGTCGTACGCCACCGGGATCGTGTACGCGTCGCGCTGGACGACGCCGTTCGGTGCGGTGCGCGCCATGTCGAACCGCAGCTGTCGGGTCTCGGTCGCCTTCGGCGTCTTCACGCTGACCTTGTGGGCCTTGGACGCGTCGAGAGTGATCGTGGTCGGCTTGTCGAGAATCGTCTCGGGGGCCGCGAGGAAAGCGATGGCCTTCGAGTCGGCGCGGTCACCGGCGATGTCGGCGGTGGACCAGGCGGTGTAGTTGCCCGGGGGCAGCCGCAGCGTGATGTCGCCGGACACCGCGACGACGTTCAGGCTCTGGTGGCCCAGCAGGCCGAGGACGACGTAGCCGTCCGTCGGCTCGCCCGCGCGGTCACGGAGCTTGAGGGTGAGGTCGTAGAGCTCCTGCTCCTTGTTCAGGGCGAAGCCGGTGTGGGCGACGGTCGTACCTGCCGCGTCCTTGGCGATGACCTGACCGGAGAACGTGGTGTTGCTCGGAACCTTCGCCGGGTCCAGCGAGAGGACGGCCTCGGCGGTGGAACCGGCCGGGACAGTGAGCTCGGACGTGGAGAGCGTGTACGCGGCCGAGTCCGTGTCGGTGGCCAGCTTCAGCGTGACGTCCTTGGTACCGGTGTTGCGGTACGTGATCTTCCGCTCGGCGACCGGGTCGGAGGCGCTGTGCGGCCAGTCGTACGCGGCGACGGCGACGGAGCCGGTGGCCTCGATCGTCGTGTCGATCGCCGCCTTCACGTCGAGCCGGCCGGTGCCCTGCTGGTACGGGGTGTAGTCGGGCAGCTGCCTCGACGAGGTCATCAGCGCGTCCTTGATGCGCTGACCGGACCAGTCGGGGTGACGCTGCTTCAGGATCGCCGCGCCGCCCGCGACATGCGGGGTCGCCATTGAGGTACCGGACATCTGCTGGTACATGCCGCTGATGCCGGGGACCGCCTGCGAGGCGGCGGCGTTGATGTTCACTCCGGGTGCGGACAGGTCGGGCTTCAGCCCGTACGACCGGGTCAGCGGGCCCATGGAGGAGAACTCCGCGCGACCGTCCCGTTTGTCGACGGCGGCGACGGTGAGCGCCTTGTCGGCAGAGCCGGGCGAACCGATGGTGCCCGCACCGTACGCGTTGCCGGCGGCGATCACGAACAGCGGACCGCCGTCCGCCGAGAGGGCGTCGACCGCCTGCGACATCGGATCGGTGCCGTCGTCCGGGATGCTGGAGCCGAGACTCATGGAGACGACGTCGGCGCCTTCGGCCTTCGCCCACTCCATGGCGGCGATGATCCCGGAGTCCGCGCCGGAGCCCTCGTTGCTGAGGACCTTGCCGATGATCAGGTCCGCGCCCGGGGCGACCCCCTTGTTGACACCGTCCGACGCGGCGCCGGAGCCCGCGATGGTGGAGGCGACGTGGGTACCGTGGCCGTTCCTGTCCAGGACTTCCTGACCGGGCACGAAGCTCTTGGACTCGAGGATGCGGTCCTTGACGTCCGGATGGGTCGGGTCGATGCCGGTGTCGAGGACGGCGACCTTGGTGCCCTTGCCGTCGTACCCCTCGGCCCACGCCTGCGGGGCGTTCACTTGCGGCACCGAGTCCTTGAGCGCTGCCTCGGCACGGCCGTCGAGCCACAGCTTGGCGATGCCGTTGTCCAGGGAGCGCGCGGTGGGCGTACGCGCGATGTCGTTCCAGAAGGAGCGGGTGGTGTCCTTGTCGGCCTTCAGCGCGACGCCGTGGATGCTGTCGAGCTGACGGACCGTCTTGGCACCGCGGGGCGCGGCCGGCAGCGAACGGGCCTTGCTCGCCGGGTAGGTGGCGATCAGCGGGATGCCGCCGGTCTTCTTGTCGTCGTAGCCCATCGTGGCGAGGGTCGAGACATTGAAAAGCCGGCGGTCCAGCTTCCCGGCGGCGATGAGCGCGGTCGCCTCGTCGGGCAGGACGTAGATGTCGTCGCCGGCCTGCTGTACATGCACACCGCCGACCGCTCCGTCGGGTCGGTCCACGGTGACGGTGTCCTGCTTGCCGACGCCGTCGGTGTAGTGGACGACATCACCGGTGACCAAGGTGATGTCGTACTGCTGGACGGGGGTCCCGGGGTGTCCGGTGGCAGTGGGTACGGCCTGGGCTGCCGATGCGGAACCTGCCGCGGGCAGCAGGGCGCCACTCACGAGAGCGACCGAGGTCGCTATGAGCAGGGCCCTGCGTCCCGCGCGCGCGGGTCTCGCACGGCCGGAAGCGGAGGAGGCTGTGAATGTCATGAGGTTGATTTACCGGCACATTCGCACCCACGTCTGCGTCTATTTCTGGCGGGATGCCGCCGTGGCGGCATCCCGCCCCTTCAGGAGTTCCGGCGGAAACCCAACTGCACCTGTTTCAGTCGGTTTCACCCGGCCGTCGAGCTACGGCTCCCGCTCACTCGCCGGCGTCGCGCCACGTTCCGGTGAGCCCGCACGCCTTCGTGGTCCGAGAGCCGGTCAGACCACCGAGGAGATGCGGCCGGCCACCGGCCGGCCGCCCTCGTGGTGGATCGGGGTGTGCGCGCCGGTGAGCGGGACACCGCTGCCGCCGCGCCGGTCGGCGACGATCTCGGCGGCGATGGAGAGCGCGGTCTCCTCGGGGGTGTGTGCTCCGAGGTCGAGGCCGATCGGCGAGTGCAGCCGGGCCAGTTCGAGTTCGGTGACGCCGACCCCGCGCAGCCGGTCGTTGCGTTCGAGATGGGTGCGGCGCGAGCCCATCGCGCCGACGTACGCGACCGGAAGCTTCAACGCCCTTTCCAGCAGCGGAACATCGAACTTGGCGTCATGAGTGAGCACGCAGAGCACGGTGCGCGCGTCGACGGCGGTCGCCGCAAGGTAGCGGTGCGGCCAGTCGACGACGATCTCGTCGGCGTCGGGAAAGCGGGCCGCCGTGGCGAAGACGGGACGGGCATCGCACACGGTGACGTGGTACCCGAGGAATTTGCCGGCCCTGACCAGGGCGGCGGCGAAGTCGATGGCCCCGAAGACGATCATCCGGGGCGGCGGAACGCTCGATTCGACGAGCAGGGCGAGAGGGCGGCCGCAGCGTGAGCCCTCGGCGCCGATGGTGACGGGGCCGGTGCGGCCCGCGTCCAGCATGGCGCGGGCCTCGGCAGCGGCTGTGCGGTCCAGCCCCGGATGTCCGCCGAGCCCACCCTCGTACGAACCGTCGGGGTGGACGAGTTGGGGGCGGCCGAGGAGTTCGGCGGGGCCGTCGGTGATCCGTACCATCGCCGCCGCCCGCCCTGCCGCCGAGGCGGCGAGCGCGGCGGCGAACACCGGGCGTGCGGGGTCGTCCGCGCGGACCGGTGTCACCAGGATGTCGATGATGCCGCCGCAGGTCAGACCGACCGCGAAGGCGTCCTCGTCGCTGTAGCCGAACTGCTCCCGTACGGTGATGCCGTCATCGAGGGCCTGTTGGCACAGCTCGTACACCGCACCCTCCACACACCCGCCGGAGACCGAACCGATCGCGTTGCCGTCGCGGTCGACGGCGAGGGCGGCTCCCGGCTGCCGGGGCGCGCTCCCGCCGACCGCCACGACCGTGGCGACGGCGAACTCGCGTCCCTGCCCGACCCACCGGTGAAGCTCTTCGGCGATGTCCAGCATGGCGTATCTCCTTAGACCGACCGGCAAATGGGGGCGGCGGACGTGCGACGTTCCTGGAATGCACGCACCGCCCGGAGAATTCGGCGGGAGCTGTCGGTCAGGTGCCGGTGAGGTGCTCGGGGCGCACCGGCGTCCTGTTCAGCTCCAGACCCGTCGCGTTCCGGATCGCCGCGAGGACGGCCGGTGTCGACGACAGGGTCGGGGCCTCGCCGACGCCACGGAGCCCGTACGGGGCGTGGCCGTCGGCGAGTTCGAGCACATCGACCGGGATGGTCGGCGTGTCGAGGATGGTGGGGATCAGGTAGTCCGTGAAGGACGGGTTGCGTACCTTCGCGGTCTTCGGGTCGACGATGATCTCCTCCATGACGGCGATGCCCAGGCCTTGGGTGGTGCCGCCCTGGATCTGTCCTTCGACGGACAGCGGGTTGAGGGCCTTGCCGACGTCCTGGGCGCAGGCCAGTTCGATGACCTTGACCAGGCCGAGTTCGGTGTCGACCTCGACGACCGCGCGGTGTGCGGCGAAGGAGTACTGGACGTGGCCGTTGCCCTGGCCGGTGCACAGGTCGAACGCCTCGGTGGGCCGGTGGCGCCACTCCAGCTCGATGTCGACCGCCTCGTCCTCCAGTACGTCGACCAGATCGGCGAGCACCTCGCCGCCGTCGGTGACGACCTTGCCGTCTTCGAGGAGCAGCTCGGCAGTGGCCCAGGCGGGGTGGTATGTACCGAACTTGCGGCGGCCGATCTCCAGGACGCGTCCGCGGACGGCCTCGCAGCAGTGCTTCACGGCGCCACCGGTGACGTATGTCTGCCGGGAGGCCGAGGTGGATCCGGCCGAGCCGACCTGGGTGTCGGCCGGGTGGATGGTGACCTGGGCGACGCCGAGCTCGGTGCGGGCGATCTGGGCGTGGACGGTGACGCCGCCCTGCCCGACCTCCGCCATCGCGGTGTGCACGGTGGCGACCGGTTCGCCGCCGACGACCTCCATGCGGACCCGGGCGGTCGAGTAGTCGTCGAAGCCCTCGGAGAAGCCGACGTTCTTGAGGCCGACCGCGTAGCCGATGCCGCGTACGACGCCTTCGCCGTGGGTGGTGTTGGACAGGCCGCCGGGCAGCGCCCGTACGTCGGGCTGCTCGCCGGCGACCTCCCACTGGCGCTCGGGCGGCAGCGGTCTGGCCTTGACCCGGCGCAGCAGCTCGGCGACCGGGGCGGGCGAGTCGACGACCTGCCCGGTCGGCAGGAGGGTGCCCTGCTCCATGGCGTTGAGCTGCCTGAACTCGACCGGATCCATGCCGAGTGCGGCGGCGAGCTTGTCCATCTGCGCCTCGTACGCGAAGCACGCCTGGACCGCGCCGAAGCCGCGCATGGCGCCGCACGGCGGGTTGTTGGTGTAGAGCGCGATCGCTTCGATGTCGACGTCGTCGATGACGTACGGGCCGACGGAGAGCGAGGAGGCGTTGCCGACGACGGCCGGGGAGGCGGAGGCGTAGGCGCCGCCGTCCAGCACGATGCGGCACTTCATGTGGGTGAGTTTGCCGTCGCGGGTCGCGCCGTGCTCGTACCAGAGCTTCGCGGGGTGGCGGTGGACGTGTCCGAAGAAGGACTCGAACCGGTTGTAGACGATCTTGACCGGCTTGCCGGTGCGGAGCGCCAGCAGGCAGGCGTGGATCTGCATCGACAGGTCCTCGCGGCCGCCGAAGGCGCCGCCGACGCCGGAGAGCGTCATGCGGACCTTGTCCTCGGGCAGGCCGAGGACGGGGGCGATCTGGCGGAGGTCGGAGTGCAGCCACTGCGTGGCGACGTACAGATCGACACCGCCGTCCTCGGCGGGGACCGCCAGGCCGGACTCGGGGCCGAGGAAGGCCTGGTCCTGCATGCCGAAGACGTACTCGCCGCTGACGATCACATCGGCGCGGGCCGCGGCGGCGTCCGCGTCACCGCGGACGATGGGCTGGCGGTGGACGATGTTCGGGTGCGGGACGTGTCCGGCGTGGTGGTCGCGCCGGCCCTCGTGGACGAGGATCGCGTCGGGCGCCGTGGCGGAGGCCTCGTCGGTGATGACGGGCAGCTCGCGGTAGTCGATCCTGATCTTCGCGGCGGCTCGGCGGGCGGTCTCCGGGTGGTCGGCGGCGACGAGCGCCACCGGTTCGCCGTGGTGACGGACCTTGCCGTGGGCGAGGACGGGGGTGTCCTGGATCTCCAGGCCGTAGTTCTTCACCGAGGTCGGCAGGTCGTCGTAGGTGAGCACGGCATAGACGCCGGAGGTGGCGAGCGCCTCGGAGGTGTCGATCGAGACGATCTCGGCGTGCGCGACCGTGGAGCGCAGTGTGTGGCCCCAGAGCATGTCCTCGTGCCACATGTCCGAGGAGTACGCGAACTCGCCGGTGACCTTCAGGACGCCGTCGGGGCGGAGCGTGGACTCGCCGATGCCGCCCTTGGTGCGGGTGCCCTGGTTGATGTTCGTGGGGGTGCCGGTAACGCCCATCGTCAGACCGTTTCTTCCGCACGGGCGGCCGCGAGGCGGACCGCGTCGAGGATCTTCTCGTAGCCGGTGCAGCGGCAGAGGTTGCCGGAGAGCGCCTCGCGGATGTCCGCGTCGGACGGCTCCGGGTTGCGCTCCAGCAGCTCATCGGCGGCGACCAGCAGACCCGGCGTGCAGAAGCCGCACTGGACGGCGCCCGCGTCGATGAACGCCTGTTGGATCGGGGCGAGTTCACCGGTGTCCCGGGGCTGCTCACCGGTCGGCTCGGCCTCCCACCGGCGGGCCTGGTCGAGCGTGGTCCCGCAGGCGCCGGAGGCGCAGCCACTGCCGGGGTGCGCCTCGGAGCGGTGGGCGGCGAAGTCGGCGAGGCCCTCCACGGTGACGACCTCGCGGCCCTCCACCTGACCTGCGGCGACCAGACAGGCACAGACCAGGACGCCGTCCAGGCGGACCGTGCAGGAGCCGCATTCGCCCTGCTCGCAGGCGTTCTTGGAACCGGGCAGGCCCATCCGCTCGCGCAGCACGTAGAGGAGGGACTCGCCCTCCCAGACGTCGTCGGCCTCCTGCATGCGTCCGTTGACCGTGAAATTGACGCGCATGATCAGGCAGCTCCTTCGGTGCTGCGGCCGTGGCCGCGGTACGACTCCCAGGTCCAGCCGAGGGTGCGGCGGGCCATGATCCCCACCGCGTGCCTGCGGTAGTTGGCGGTGCCGCGCACATCGTCGATCGGGTTGCAGGCGCCGGCGGCGAGCGCGGCGAACTGCGCGGCGATGGACGGTGTGATGATCGTGCGGCTGTCCCAGAACCCGCCCTCTTCGAGCGCGGCGTTCAGAAATTCCTCGGCCTCCTTCGCCCGGATGGGTGTCGGGGCGGCGGAACCGATGCCGGTACGGACCGTGCGGGTCTCCGGATGCAGGGCCAGGCCGAAGGCGCAGACTGCGATGACCATCGCGTTGCGGGTGCCGACCTTGGAGTACTGCTGCGGCCCGTCGGCCTTCTTGATGTGCACGGCCCGGATCAGCTCGTCCGGTTCGAGGGCGTTGCGCTTGACGCCGGTGTAGAAGGCGTCGATCGGGATCATCCGGGTTCCGCGTACCGACTCGGCCTCGACCTCGGCGCCCGCGGCGAGCAGGGCCGGGTGGGCGTCACCGGCGGGCGACGCGGTACCCAGATTGCCGCCGACGCCTCCGCGGTTGCGGATCTGCGGGGATGCGACGGTGTGCGAGGCGAGCGCCAGGCCGGGCAGCTCGGCCCGCAGGTGCTCCATGATGTGGCTGTACGGCACGGAGGCGCCGAGCCGCACGTTCTCCTGGCCCACCTCCCACTCGGACAGCTCACCGATGCGGTTCAGGTCCAGGAGGTACTCGGGCCGCCGGTGGTCGAAGTTGATCTCGACCATCACATCGGTGCCGCCCGCAATGGGCACAGCCGTCGGGTGCTCGGCCTTGGCGGCGAGCGCCTCCTCCCAGCCGGCGGGGCGAAGGAAGTCCATGAGTGGCTCTCTTCTTCTCATTCGAGTCGTTCGCTGGGGCTGGGGACGGCCGGCCCTCGATCGGCTTGTCCATGTGCTGTTAAGACCGACCGGCACATGGGCGGTGGGTCTCACGCGATGTGTGACCCAGTACACAACCGGGACTCCACACGGTGCAGTCACCGAAACCATGAAGGAGTTGGCTGGTCGCCGTCCTCGTCTTGTAGATTCGAACGAATAGCGGGGATCAGTAACCTCACCGCAATACCCAGTTTTCACCCGCACCAACGAAAGAGATCGGCGGCAACGAGATGCGGCTGCGCGCACTGCTGGAAACCGATGCGCTGGGTCTGCGGCTGCTCGGTGGCGAGGACGAGCTCGACCGGTCCGTCCGCGGCGTCATGACCACCGACCTGCGGGACCCGAGCCGCTACCTGGCCGGCGGGGAGCTGGTCCTGACGGGCCTGGCGTGGCGCCGGGACGCGGCGGACTCGGAACCGTTCGTACGGATCCTGGCGGGCGCCGGGGTCGCCGGACTCGCGGTCGGCGAGGCGGAGCTCGGTGACATCCCCGACGATCTGGTCGAGGCCTGCGCGCGGCACCGGCTACCCCTCTTCGCCGTTCATGAGACCGTCGCATTCGCAACGATCACCGAGCATGTGGTGCGCCAGGTGTCCGGCGAGCGGGCGGGCGACCTGGCGGCGGTCGTGGACCGGCACCGCAGGCTGATGACCTCGGGTCCGACCGGCGGCGGCCCGGAGGTGGTCCTCGATCTGCTCGGCTCGGACCTCGATCTGCACGCCTGGGTTCTCTCCCCCACCGGCCGGCAGATCGCGGGCGCCGGTGCGCCGCTGCCCGGCCGGGTCCGCGCGGTGCTGGCCGGCCGGCATCTGGCCGCCACCCGCACCGGCCGCCGGGGTCCACACCGGGCCACGGTCGACGGCACCACGTATTCGCTGTTCCCGATCCGGAACACCGGCAGGGGTGCCGCCCCCGCGTCCCGCGATGTCCGCGAGTCGTTCCTCTCCGACTGGCTGCTCGCGGTGGAGGCCGACGCGAGCGACTGGCCGACTGCCCGGCTGGATCTGCTCCAGGGCGTCACCCAGCTGATCGCGGTCGAACGGGACCGGCGCGACGCGGCCCGCACGGTACGCCGCAGGCTCGCCCAGGAGGTCCTGGAGCTGGTCCAGACGGGTGCCGCGCCCACCGAGATCGCGGCCAGGCTGCGGGTCGCCGCCCCCGTCCTGCTGCCCGGCCTCGGCACCGCCCCGCACTGGCAGGTCGTCGTCGCCCGGGTCGACTGGGACGTGGAGGGCGCGCCGGGCTCCGCGGGCGGCGCGGCCACATCCGGCATCGCGGGCGGTCCCGTCGCCCAGGCGCTGCTGGAGGAGATTCTGGTCGACCCGGCGGTCACCGGCCCCGACTCCGCCGACCGGATCGCGGTCGCGTACACGGGCGACGAGGCGGTCGCCCTCGTACCGCTGCCCGCTGCCGCCGGGCCGGTGCCGGACCTCACGGACGCCGAGAACCCGGACGCCGGGGACGCCGCGGCCGGCGCCGAGGACGACCCGGCGCTGCACGCCGACGCGCTGCTCGCCGCCGTCAGCGAACCGCTCTCCGCGGGCCTCGCCGACGACGGCCGCCTGACACTGGGTGTCAGCGCCGCCGTGCACTCCCCCGAGGGGTTGCGCGGCGCCCTGGAGGAGGCCCGGCACGCCCGCCGGGTGGCGGCGGCCCGTCCGGGCCGGGTCTGCGCGGCCGGCCACCACGAGCTCGCCTCGCACGTCCTGCTGCTGCCGTTCGTCCCGGACGATGTGCGCCGCGCGTTCACCGCACGGCTGCTCGACCCGCTGCGCGACTACGACCGGCGCCACCGGGCCGAACTGATCCCGACCCTGGAAGCGTTCCTGGACTGCGACGGTTCCTGGACCCGCTGCGCGACCCGATTGCATCTGCACGTCAACACCTTGCGCTACCGGGTCGGGCGAATCGAGCAGTTGACGGGGCGTGACCTTTCGCGCCTCGAGGACAAGCTCGATTTCTTCCTCGCCCTGCGTATGAGCTGACTCCACGCGTCTACCACAGCCCTCCCCGCGACCGGCCGATTGTGAATTCATTCACCTGACCCCTTGGCCCGGCGTGCCATTCCGTGCTGAGATGCCGCCAGACTCAATGCCTGTCGTCGAACCCGGGTCGGGCCCCGGTTCGAGGACAGGTCCTCAACAGCTCAATGGCGCGCTCGGGGAGGGCAATGTGGCGTATACCGCCATGTCTGGTTCCGGAACGACAGCAGATGACGATCCGCCGCTCCAGACAGCGGTATGGCGGCTGCGGTCACGCGCCTGCTGGACGGACGCCGCCGCTCTGCTCGAACGCGACGCCACGACCGATCCGGCCGCGGCACTCCAGCGGACGGCTCTGCTGATCGAACGCTGTCTGTACACCGGCGACGGCTGGACCGACGCCGAGGACGCCCTGCGCACCGCCGAGGCCCTCGCCCACGACGACGCCGAGCGCGGCGCCGCTGCCTGCGAACGGGGCCATCTGGCATACGCGTCGACCCTCCTCGGGGTACGGGACCGGGCCGACGAGGCCCGGGTCGCGCTGAGCCGGTCCGCCGCCCTGCTCTCCCCCGCGGCCCCGGGCCGCCCGCTGCTCGACTTCCGCCGCGGCCTGATCGCGCAGAACATCGCCGACTCGCCGCAGGCCGCCCGTGCCGCGTACCGCAGGGCACACGCCGGCGCGACGGCCCAGGGCGACGAGCTGCTGCTCTCCTCGACCTGGCGTCAGCTGGCGCTGCTGTCGCTGCGCGAGGGCGAACTGGCCGAGGCCCGGCACGGGTTCGCCGAGTCGCTGCGGATAAGGGAGGAACTGGGCTATCTGGTCGGCACGGCCCCGGCGCTCATCGCTCTGGCGGACACCGAACCGGAACCGGAGGCGGCGGCGCGGCTGCGCGCCGAGGCGGGACGTCTCTTCCGCCTCCTGGGCGGCGTACCGACCTGGCTGGCCCCGCACCTGGAGCCGCCGGCTCCCGGAACTGCCGAGGTGAACTGACGGCCTCCCCGCGACAGGGAGTGGATCGGCGAGCGGCGTCGTGCGGCTTCGATGGCAAGGCGGAGGACGGAATCGACGCGAAGGGGGTCCCCCCATGCCTTTCGGGCTATGGGGGAGTCGGTGACCGACGACAACGCCGAAGGGGGCCCCTCCCTGCTCGAGCGAAGCCGAGAGCTTGGGGGAGGAGCCGCAGGACGTCGAGAGCCCACTCCCTGTCGCGGGGGAACCCGTGAGCACGGGTCCGCCGCGGAGGGCCGTCAGGTACGGTCCTCGACCGGATCGCCGGGCTGCCGTCCCGCGTCGCTCAACTCGGGGGTCGGCGTCGGACGCGGCGGTCCGTGGAGCTGACGGCGGCCCCGACCGCGGTGTCAGCGGTCCGCGCCCGCGAAGTGTTCGCGTACGAGCGACTGCACGACGACGAGATCCTGGGCGATCAGCGCGTCGAGCAGCGCGGTGTGCTCCGCGGCGTCGGCGAGCAGATCGGCGCGGCGGGTGGCCGGGTTGTGCTCCAGGGGCCACTGGGAGCGCCGGTGCAGATCGTCGGCGACCATCACGAGCTGCTGGTTACCGGAGAGCGTGAGGACCGCACGGTGAAAGGCGCGGTCGGACTCGGCATAGCTCGCCCGGTCCCCCACCGCGGCGGCCGCGACGGTGGCCTCGGCCAGCGGACGCAGGGCGGCCCAGCGGGCCTGCTCCACGGTGCGGGCCAGCCGCAGCATGACGGGCACCTCGATCAGGGCGCGCACCTCGGCCAGCTCGGCGAGCTCCTGCGGGCCGCGCTCGGCGACCCGGAAGCCGCGGTTCGGCACGACCTCGACGGCACCCTCGATCGCCAGCTGCTGCATCGCCTCACGGACCGGCGTCGCCGACACGCCGAAGCGGGCGCCGAGGACCGGGGCGGAGTAGACCTGTCCGGGCAACAGCTCGCCGTCGACGAGAGCGGCGCGCAGGGCGTCCAGGATCTGGCCGCGCACGGAGTGCCGCTGCACCACGACGCGGGGCGCGGGCGGCTCGCTGTGGGTGTGCTCGCCACGCACCGGCTCGGCACCGGCCCGCTCGGCGCACGGCTGATTGCCGCGCCCCTGGTCCGGCATCCGGACGGGCGGTACCGACGGCGGCGTGGTCGCGGACGAGGACGCGGCGGACGTGTACGGCACCCGCGCCTGCTCACGCGCCCTGCCCTGCTCCACTCGGACCTCCTCGGCCGGCCGTGGGCCGGCTCCCATGCGCCATGCCCGTTGTGCACGATAAGCGGACGAGGCCGCAGTTCAAACACCGATCAGTTCGGATAAGGTAAGGCTTACCTGCAAACGATCGCGATTCGGTGGTCCCTGCATGACACTCCCCGCACTCCTCCCCGGCACCACCGCGTCCGCCGTGACGGACGCGTACGCGCGCCTGGCCGAGGTCTTCCCCGGGCTGCGCGCAAGAGTGCTGGCGGACGACGAGAGCGCCCCCAGCGGCGTGGGTTGGGTGGGCGCGGACGAGCTTGCGGCGGGTGGCCCCGCACTCGACGCCTTCCTCGCCTGGGACCATGCGCAGGTGCTGCGGGACTACGGTCAGCAGCCCCGCCCCGATGTGGCCGCCGGCTTCGGGCTGCACCGGTACGCCTGGCCCGCCTGTCTGCTGGTGACAGTGCCCTGGTTCCTGCACCGGCGGGTGCCCCGGATCCCTGTCGGCGACGTGGCCTTCCAGCGGGCACTGGGCCATCTGACCCTGCGCGTGCGGGAATTCGCCTGCCTTCCCGACGATCCGGCAGCCGGACTGCCGGGCGCCCGGGTGGTCCCCGACGAGGCGGCGCTGCGGGCCCAGGTGCTCGCCGCCGTGGCCGACCACATCGGCCCGGTCCTGGACGGCTTCGGACCGCGGATGCGGCGCGGCAGGCGGGCGTTGTGGGGCATGGCGACGGACGAGATCGTCGAGGGCCTCTGGTACATCGCCCATCTGCTCGGCGAGGAGCGGCGGGCGATGGCCGAGCTGGAGGCGCTCCTGCCCGGCACCACGAAGCCGTACGTCGGCACGGCGGGCTTCCGTGAACTGACCGGACCGAACGGCGAGTCACTGCCCACGCGCGACCGCACCAGCTGCTGCCTCTTCTACACGCTGCGGCCCGAGGACACCTGCGTCACCTGCCCGCGCACCTGTGACACCGAGCGGGTACGGAAACTGACGCCCACTCACTGACCCACACCGCTCGTACGAGTAGTACTATTCGAACGCAGATCATTGGCCGTGTACGGATACTCGATCAAATCCCGGCTATCCGTATGCCTTGCCAACCCAATGGCGTTCTCTTGCCCCGAAACCCCCTGAGCGTGACGGGGTTTCGGCAATCATGGCGCCCGAAATGCCCTACGCGATGCAAGGGACCGCGCATGAGACTGACCGACATATCGCTGAATTGGCTGCTTCCGGGCGCCGTGCTGCTCGTGGGGGTCCTGGCGGCGGTGGCGGTGGTCGCACGCGGCAAGCGCGCCGCTGACAATCCCGCGGCCGAAGACAGCTGGGAGCGCAGCGAGGAGCGTCGCAGACGTAAGGAGGCGCTGTATGCCACCGCCTCGTACGTCCTGCTGTTCTGCTGCGCGGCGGTCGCCGCCGCCCTCTCCTTCCATGGGCTCGTCGGCTTCGGCGAGCAGAACCTCGGCCTCTCCGGGGGCTGGGAGTATCTCGTTCCGTTCGGCCTCGACGGGGCCGCGATGTTCTGTTCCGTACTTGCGGTGCGCGAGGCCAGCCACGGTGACGCGGCGCTCGGATCACGGCTGCTCGTATGGACGTTCGCCGGCGCGGCCGCCTGGTTCAACTGGGTGCACGCACCCCGCGGAATCGACCACGCGGGCGCTCCCCACTTCTTCGCGGGGATGTCGCTCTCGGCAGCCGTGCTCTTCGACCGGGCGCTGAAGCAGACCCGCCGGGCCGCACTGCGCGAGCAGGGCCTGGTGCCCCGTCCGCTGCCGCAGATCCGGATCGTACGGTGGCTGCGCGCCCCCCGTGAGACCTTCGGCGCCTGGTCACTGATGCTGCTGGAGGGCGTACGCACCCTGGACGAAGCGGTCGAGGAGGTACGTGAGGACCGGCGGGAGAAGGAGCAGAACCGTCTCCGCAGGAAGGACCAGGAGAAGCTGGACCGTGCCCACATCAAGGCGCTGAACCGGCAGAACCGGGCCTGGCGCCGGGTCGGCCGGGGCGGCACCCAGGTGGACGTCCAGGCCATCGCCCCCTCGGCTGTCTCCGCGCAGTCCGCCGTGGAGCCCGCCATATCCGAGCCGGGACAACTGCCCTTGCGCCCCCGGCCATCCCTGCAGGCCGTGACGGGGCCGAGTTCGAGCGCCTCGGACCGGAACCCCAATGAACCGTTCACCGTCGACCTCACCGCCGAGGACGACACCCAGGCACTGCCCCGGCTCGATTCACTGGAGCGGAAGCTGAAGGACCTGGAGCAGCAGTTCGGCTGATCCGTCGCAAAAGGCCCTGAGGCCCGGTCCCTTCCGGGCTCTCAGGGCTTTTCGCCGTCCAGCTCGAACCAGACCACCTTGCCCAGCGCGTGCGCCGTCACCCCCCAGGCGTCCGCGAGAGCATGCACCAGGACCAATCCCCTGCCGTGCGTACCGTCGTCGGCGTTCGGTACGTACGACATGGGCAGTCCGGTGACGAAGTCCCGGACCTCGACGCGCAACGTCGCCGGCGTCACCTTCACGGTGACGACCGCTCCGTGATCCGTGTGGACCAGTGCGTTGGTCACCAGTTCGCTGAGCAGGAGCTCCGCCACTTCGACTGAATCCTCCTGCCATCGATATCGCAGGAACTCCCTCAGCGCACGCCGCACTTCGGCCACGGCCGACAGGTCGCTGCGAGCCAGTTTGCGGCGCAGCTGAACATCGTGCTGACGCTCCATCGTCTCCCCCGCGTGCACAGTCGATCGCCCCCTTCTCGTCGAACATCCTCCCGGGATGCATGCCCCGCACAGGGGCTGTCACGCTTGTCGACTCATCAATATGTGCACAGGGGGCGGGCGCACTACGGATTCGCGTGACACCCGGCTGCTGCATTCGCACCGGTCCGGTCAACTTCCACAACATTCACAAGGGTTGGCATTGACGTGACCATGTCTACGCGCGTCATCATGGTGGACATGCGAATCCCCCCACGGATCACCATGTTCGGCGGCGTCGCCGCCCTCCTGTCCGTCCTCTTCGTCGGCGGCCCGGTCACGGCGTCCGCCACCGCCGCGGCCACGTCGGTCGGCAGCATCTGCTACTCGGACCTGCCGCCCCAGGCGCACGACACCCTCGATCTGATCGAGGCGGGCGGACCCTTCCCGTACTCGCAGGACGGCGTCGTCTTCCAGAACCGTGAACGCGTGCTGCCCAGCCGGAGCACCGGGTACTACCACGAGTACACGGTCATCACCCCGGGCTCCCCGACCCGCGGCGCGCGGCGGATCGTAACGGGCGAGGCATCCCAGGAGGACTATTACACCGCCGACCACTACGCGACGTTCGACCTCGTCGACCACGGCTGCTGAGTCCCGGCGGCCCGCGCACGTAAGTCCGCACGACGCGCTGACCGCCGACGGGGTTCGCCGGCACACGGAGATTCACCCAGACAAGGGCCACATGGTCGACCTCGCAAGCCCCGAGATGTCGGACGGCGCCTTGGGCGCACCATCTGTTGCGCCTACTGTTTCGGCCATCTGTTGCGCCAAGGGTTGCGCCAGCCACGGCTCCGCGGCCCGCCCGAAGACAGAGGGCGCCATCCCGCTGACGGTCCGCTTCGACCCGAGCGAGTCCCTGGAGATCGGCCGGTGGATCCTGGAGCTGAGGGTTCAGACCGGCATCCGCTGGGACAAGGCCGAAGTGGTGCGTGAACTGCTGCGCATGGCGCGCACGCCCGAGCATCTTGCGCGACGTGCTGACCGCCCGCGCCAAGAGGTTCGGCACCTGAGACAGCGAGGGGGTCCGTGCCGACTCCGGCACGGACCCTCGCATGGTCTCTGACGTGGCTACGCCGCCGCCCACTCCAGTCCGAGGTCGGCAAGCTGCCGGAGTTTGTCCGCGGTGGATGCCGACCAGCTCGTGTACGACCCAGAGGCGGACTGGCGCGGCGAGCGGATCACCAACCTGAAGAAATTGCTCACCCTCGTCTGTCCGGGACCCGGCGCAGCTGTCCATGCGATGACCGCGTGATCGTCGGAGAGGCCGCCCCGCCCGTGCGGCGGACCAGCCCCTCCAGGTGGTCAGCGCACTACTCGGGTGACGTTCAGCTCGGCGGCCGTAGTCCACGGTCCAGCGTGAGAGGACGTGGCGACGAGCTTGAGGTAGCGGGCCGGCGTGCCGTTCAGAGTGACGGTCTGCTCGGCCGTGGTGTTCGCGAAGGTCCCGGTGGCGACCTTGGTCCACGCGGTGCGGTCCGTGCTCACCCAGACCTCGCATCCGGCTATCCGGCCGTTGGCGCTCTGCTGGCGGGGCAGGTAACGCAGGTCGGCGACCTCGAGATTTTCACCGAGGTCGAGCACGATGTGGTGAGGCAGCGGGTCGGTGCCTCCGTACCAGCGGGTGTGCCAGAAGGTGGCCGGGTCACCGTCCAGGACATTCGCTGCACCGCCGTCCTCCCCGACGGTCTCCTCGCTGTCGACCTCGACCACCCGCATCTGCCCTTGAGGGACTATCGCCGGGTGGAACGTGGTGCCGGTGCCCTTGTCGGTGCTCTTGGCGTTCTTGTAGGTGGCCTGTGCGGACAGTGTGTAGGCACTGGGCTTTGCGTCCGCGGGTGCGGTGACCGCCCAGGTGGTCTTCACCGACTTGTCGGGCTCGACCTTTCCTGAGCGAGGTGGGGGAAGCAGTGGCGGAGCGTAAGAGACCTCTTGTATTGGCAAGCGCGCTCCTGCTGGCGGCAACTGTGGTCACCGGCTGATCCCCGGACCGCCGAGGAGTTACCCTGCGCCCATGACCGTGACCTATGTGATCGAAGGCTCCGAAGTCACCGGCCTGGAGCGATTCTGGCAGGTGATCGGCGAGGCGGTGAACGGTCCCGGCGGCTACTTCGGCCGCAATTTCGACGCCTTCGCGGACTGTCTCGGCGGCGGGATGGGCACTCCGGACGACGGCGACTTCGTCTTCGAGTGGCGGGACCACTCTCTTTCCGCACAGGCATTGGGCCACGAGGAGACAGCGCGGTATCTGCGGCAGAGCCTGAGCCGGGTGCACCCCACCAACCGACCGGCGGTCCAGCGGCGGCTCGACGACGCCCTGGCCGGGCGGGGACCGACACTGTTCGACCTGCTCGTGGACGCCCTGACGAGCGGAACGGCGCCCGGCACACTACGGCTGATGTGAGAGCCTGTCGGGTGACCTCTGATCGGGCGGCCACGCCCTGGCACGCACGCTTCCCGCGTTGCGGATATCGGCCGGTGAGGCGCTCGACGCCGACAACGGTTTCTACCGCCGGTACACGCTCTGCAGCAGCGGCCACATGCTCGGCATGGATCTTCACGACTGCGCCCAGGCGCGCGCCGACAGGTACCTGGACGGGCGTCTGGAAGGCGACCCGCTTCCGCCGGCCGTCCCCGCGAGGGCGGCCGACGGAAGGCGGAGAACCGTAGGGCTGCAGTCGGAGGGCGGAGAACAGTGAGGCGGAAGGGAAAGAGCGGAGCGACTTCCGGGCCTCCGGGACGGGGTCGGTGGTTCAGGCCTCTGCGACCGGCAGCGACACCCTTCTGATCCGGGCACCTCCAGCGCCCGTGTCGTCGCCCTCCTCCTCGGCCCAGAGCGACCTGACATGTGACATATGGGCCAGCATGCAGGTCTCGGCCCGCTGGGCGTCACCGGCGATCAGAAGGTCGAGCAGTTGCACATGCTCCTCGGCCGATGTGACCAGCTGTCCCTGCTCGGCAAGTCGGTTCAGCCCGAAGAGGCGCGATCGCTTGCGCAGGTTGCCGACTTCCTCCACCAGCCTGCGGTTGCCGGCCAGTCCGAGCAGTTCGAGATGGAAGCGACGGTCGGCCTCCAGATAGCCGATGATGTCGTGCTCGGCAGCGGCGGCGACGATCGCCAGGGCGAGCGGCCGCAGCGCCTTCAGCTCCCCGGTCTTGCCCATCCGTGCGATGCGGCCGACGGTGGGGACCTCGATCATGGCCCGGAGTTCCGTGAAGTCGTCGAGGTCCTGATCGGTCAGCTCAGTGATCCGAAAGCCCTTGTTGCGGACCGCTTCGACCAGGCCCTCACGCGCCAGGTCGAGCATGGCCTCACGGACCGGGGTGGCGGACACGCCGAATTCGGCGGCGAGCGCGGGAGCGGAGTAGATCATGCCCGGACGGAGGTCCCCGGCGATCAGGGCCGCTCTGAGGGCATTCGCCACCCGGTCGCGCAGGTGCTCTTGCGCCGAGATGGCGCCGAGCGTCGTCAGGCGGGCCATTTTGTTCCTCCAGCGCCGTACGGGCCCTCAGAATACAGTGGTGTGTTTCCGCTGAGGCCCGTCGTTCCCGGCCTGTGGACAACCTGGTCAGGGCGCTAACGGCCTCCCCCGCGCTAGGGAGTGGATCAGCGAGCGGCGTCGTGCGGCTTCGATTGCAAGGCGGAGGATGGAGTCGACGCGGAGCGTCGGTGACTGACGACAACGCCGCAAGAGGAGTCGCAGGGCGTCGGGAGCCCGCTCCCTACCGCGGGGCAGGCCGTGAGTTACGGTGCACCGCCGCGGCGACCGCCAGGTCTTCCCAGCCCATTCCGACACTTTTGAAGAACCGGGGACGCTCGAAGGGAGCCGCCTTCGCGTCGGGGATCCGACCGGTCACCAGGTCGGCGAGGTTGCCGGTGATGTCCTCGGCGCTGAAGGCTCGTTCCGCCATCGGGATCAGCAGATCGCCCGCCTCCGACAGAGCCGCCACCCTCGATTCGACGATCACGGCGGAGCGTGCCACGAGAGCGGTGTCGACCTCCCGGGCATCCGGGGTGTGCGAGCCGACCGCGACAACCGTCGCCCCGTCCGGTACGAGGGTGCCGTCGAACAGCGGAGTGGCGGACGTGGTGCAGCAGAGCACCAGATCTGCCGTGGCAACCTCCCCGGCGCCGTGCTCCTCACCCGCGCGGGCGTTCACACCGAGTTGACGGGCGTGCTCGACCAGTGCGGCAACCCGGTGCGGGGTACGGCCGATCACGGTGACGCGTTCGACGTGCCGTTCCGCAAGCACCACGGCAAGGTGTCCGTACGCCTGGGGGCCGGTTCCGAAGAGCACCAGATGACGCAGGACGGGCCCGGTGAGGTGGCGGATCGCCAGTGCTGACACGGCCGGTGTGCGCAGGGTGGTGAGCGCGGCCCCGTCGAGCAGGGCGAGCGGCAGCAGGGTGGGGCCGTCGAGCAGCAGATAGCTTCCGGTGATCCGGGGCAGGTCGCGTGCCGGGTTGCCGGGGGCGACTCCGGCGATCTTCACTCCGGTCACGTGCTGGGTGGTGGCGGGCATGATCAGCAGTTCTCCGCCGGGCACTGTGACATGGTGCCGGGCCGGGCAAATCTCCGGATCGAGTCCCCCGCTCAGCGCCGCCTCCAGGGCGTCCACGGCTCCGGTCGGCCCCAGGGCCTCGATGTCTTCGGCGCCGAGCAGGGGCAGGTTCACAGCAGGAATCCTTCGGGGAAGGGGTCGGACGGGTTCAGGAAGAATTGTGCGGTACCAGTGATCCAGGCCCGGCCGGTGACGGTGGGGACGACTGCGGGCAGCCCGCCCACGGTGGTCTTCTCGACGAGACGTCCGGTGAACGACGTTCCGATGAAGGACTCGTTCACGAAGTCGGTGTCCAGGGGCAGTTCGCCGCGTGCGTGCAGTTGGGCCATGCGTGCCGATGTACCGGTTCCACAGGGCGACCGGTCGAACCAGCCCGGGTGGATCGCCATCGCGTGCCGGGAGTGGCGGGCATCGGAACCGGGTGCGATGAACTGCACGTGCTTGAGGCCGTGAATGTCCGGATCCTCCGGATGGACGGGGCGGTCGGCGGCGTTGACCGCGTCCATCAGGGCGAGTCCGGCCGCGAGGATGTCGTCCTTGCGCGCCCGGTCGAAGGGCAGGCCGAGGTCGGAGAGATGCAGCATCGCGTAGAAGTTGCCGCCGTAGGCGAGGTCGTAGCGCACCGGTCCGTAGCCGGGTACGTCCACCGTCCGGTCGAATGCGACGCTGAACGCGGGAACGTTTGTCAGTGTGACGGCGGCGGCCGCGCCGTCCCTCACCCGGACGTCGACGCAGACGAGTCCGGCCGGGGTGTCCAGCCGCACGGTGGTGACGGGTTCGGTGACCTCGACCATGCCGGTCTCCACCAGAACGGTCGCGACTCCGATGGTGCCGTGCCCGCACATCGGCAGGAACCCGGAGACCTCTATGTAGAGGACGCCGAAGTCCGCGTCGGGCCGGGTGGGCGGCTGGAGGATCGCGCCGCTCATGGCGGCATGGCCGCGCGGTTCGTACATGAGCAGGGTGCGCACGGCGTCCCGGTGCTCCTGGAAGTACCTGCGCCGTTCGGCCATCGTGGCACCGGGAATGGTGCCGATGCCGCCGGTGATGACGCGGGTGGGCATGCCCTCGGTGTGTGAGTCGACCGCATGGAATATGTGACGTGTCTGCAAGGCTCTCCCTGGTTTGTCACTCGGGCGCTGACCGGACGTACGACGGTGGGAGCATCGCTCAGCCGCGGCCCCCGGCCACCACCTTCTCCGTCGCGGCCCGTACGGCGGCCGCGTCGTCGGCGGGCAGGGGGAGGCGCGGCGGACGGGTGCGGCCGCCGTGGCGTCCGGCAACGTCCATGGATGCCTTGATGGCCTGGACGAATTCCGGCTTCGAATCCCACCGCAGCAGAGGGTGCAGTTCACGGTAGAGCGGCAGGGCGGTTGCCAGGTCACCTGTCACAGCGGCCCGGTACAGCTCCACACAACAGGACGGCAGCATGTTCGGACAGCCCGCGATCCAGCCGACGGCCCCGGCGAGCGCCAGTTCCAGCAGTACGTCGTCGGCGCCCACGAGCAGGTCGAGGCCGGGCGCCTGTTCGGCGATCTCGTACGCCCTCCGGACGTCGCCACTGAACTCCTTGACCGCCACGATGCTGCCCTCCTGGTGGAGAGCGGCGAGCAGGCTCGGGGCCAGATCCACCTTGGTGTCGTAGGGGTTGTTGTACGCGACGACCGGCACCCCGACTTCGGCCACAGCGGCGTAGTGGGCGCGGACCGCCGCGTCCTCGCAACGGTAGCCGTTGGGCGGCAGGAGCAGTACGGAACCGGCGCCCGCCTCTGCGGCTCGTTCCGCCCAGCGTCGTGACTCGGCGCTGCCGTAGGCGGAGACGCCGGGCATGACGCGGCTGCCGTCGCCGGCCGCCTCGACGGCGACCCTGACGACCTGCTCGCGTTCGCTGTCGGTCAGGGTCTGGTACTCCCCCAGTGACCCGTTGGGTACCACACCGTCGCAACCCGCCGCGATGAGCTGCTGGACGTGCGTGGCATAGGCGTCGTAGTCGATCGTGCAGTCATCGCGCAGGGTCAGCGGTGTGGCGACCATGACACCGTGCCAGGGGCGGGTGCGCAGGTGGGCGTTCGTCAGCATCGTGGCTCCTTATGAGGTGTGACATGTCATGGCAGGCGGAGCATGGGCAGCAGCCGACGGCGAGGAGCGCCGAGGCGCGGCAGGGAGTGGGTGCAGGTCTACCCCGGGTCGGTCGGCTCGGCGAGCGTGGACAGCTTCACGGGGCAGGCCAGCGGCCGCCGGTCGGGTCCGTCCGGCCCTTCTCCGGTGCCGCGTACCGTGTTGTGTGCGGTGCCGTGCGCATCGGCCAGTTCGCGGACGGCGAATCCGCAGGTCCGGCCCTGGCACCACCCCATCCCGGCCCGGGTGAGCAGTTTGACGGTCCTGGTGTCACCGGCTCCGAGCTCCTCGCACGCGGCACGGATCCGGCCCGCGGTGGCCTCTTCGCAACGGCAGACCTCCGTGTCGTCGGCCAGCCATTCGCTCCACCCCGCCCCCGGCCGGTGCACAGCACCCATCAACGCGGCGAAGGCCCGCAGGCTGCGCCCGGAACGAAGCAGAGCGACGGCTCTGCGCGCCACTCCCCGCCGTACCCCACCCCGAACCTCGCGAAGGACCGACAGCGCAGCCAACTCGCCCTCACACAGGGCAAGTTCGACACCACCGATACCGCCCGTCTCTCCTGCCGCCCAGACCCCCGGCACGGTGGTCCTGAGCTGCTCGTCGAGGACGACCGCGTGCGTACCGTCCGCGCACACGCGTGTACCGCAGCCCACCGCCACGGCGAGTTCCAGCTGAGGAACGAGCCCGTGTCCGACGGCGAGTGCATCGCAGGCGATCCTGCGACCGGTCCCCGGCAGCGGACGCCATCGGTGGTCCACCTGGCTGACGGTCACCGCCTCCACCCGGTCTTCGCCGTGCACGTCGGTGACTGCCCGGTGGGACAGAACCCGGACTCCGGCGCGGGCCAGCGCCACCCCGTACCGGACCGCTTCGGCCGCCTTGCCGGGGTTGACGGCCAGCACGAGGGGATTTCGCGCGTACGCGCCGTATCCGGACGCTTCGACCAGCGCCGGAACGCCGGCACCGGCGCGCGTCAGCGAGAGAGCGACGGCCTGAAGAAGCGGACCGCTCCCCGCGACCACGATCCGGCGGCCCGGCAGCACCAGGCCGGACTTGAGCATGGCCTGGGCCCCGGCCGCACTCACCACACCTGGAAGTGTCCATCCAGGAAACGGCAGTTGGCGTTCATGGGCCCCCGTCGCCAGCAGCAGTCGGCGGGCCGGGACAGCAATGCGGTGATCCCCTCCGGATCCGGTGACGGCGTGCAGGATCCAGTCGCCGTCACCGGCTCGTTCGACCGTCCACACGTGGTGGTCGGCGAGATGGCGGATCGCGCCGGAGTCGCGGTGCGCCGCAAGCCGTGCCGAGAGTTCGGCGAAGACGGACCAGCCGTGGTGAAAGGCGCCGGGCCGGGCGGCGCCGAGCCCGTCGGCCGGGCTTCGGTAGTACTGTCCGCCCGGCGTGACGGCCGAGTCCAACAGGACTACGTCGAGCCCGTGATCGGCCGCGGTGACGGCTGCGGCCAGGCCGGCCGGCCCCGCGCCGACCACGGCAAGTCCGGCACGGTCCGCTGCCTGTGGCCGGCGTTCAGCTGTCGAGTGCGGCATGCCCGTCGCCCTCCTGCGTGGTGATGGTGTCGCCGGGCCGGGCGGGAAGCAAACATGCGCGCTGGTTGGGCCGGCCGTTGACGGTGGCCAGACAGTCGTAACAGGCACCGATGCCGCAGAAGGCTCCCCGCGGCCGGCCGTGGACGCGAGTGGTACGCCAGGTCAGGATGCCCGCCGACCAGAGTGCCGCGGCGATGCTCTGGCCCGGCAGTCCACTGATCGGGCGCCCGTCGAAGGTCAGCTGGTATGCCGGTCCCGGCTCCGCCGCGACGAGCTCGGCCGGGGTGCGTGCACGGGTGCGTCTCACAGCATCCTCTCCTTGGGCACGAGGCCCCTCCACCGTCATGTGGTCCGGCCCATGGTGTGGAACCGGTCCGGGGCGAACGGTCCGAGATCGATTTCCGGCTGCCGCCCGGCGATCGCATCGGCGATCAGCAGCCCGGTCGCGGGGGCCAGCCCGATCCCGGCCCCTTCATGGCCGCAGGCATGGAAGAGACCCGCCACCCGGGGGTCCGGGCCGATCGCCGGCAGATGATCGGGAAGATAGGGGCGGAACCCGTGGTAGGCGCGTATCACCCGCACATCCGCCAGTACGGGGAAGAGAGCGGCGGCCTGGGCGGCCAGTCGGGCGATCACCGGAACCGACAATGTCCGGTCGAAGCCGACCCGTTCGCGGCTGGCCCCGATCAGCACCGGTCCCGAGGGGGTTCCCTCCACCACGGGTGAGGTCTGCAGCGCCGCGGACCCGCTCGACACATCGGCCACGTACTCCGCCGCGTAGACCTTGTGCCGGATCAGCCGGGGCAACGGCTCGGTGACGAGTACGAATCCCCTGCGCGGCAGGACCGGCAGGTCCACTCCGGCCAGCGCGGCCAGGTCACCGCCCCAGGTGCCCGCCGCGTTGACGACCGCCGGGGCGAGCAGTTCGCCGCGTGTGGTGCGCACCCCACGTACCGCGCCCTCTCGGTCTCTGAGGATCGCGACGACCTCCTCCCCCGGGCACAGGCGTGCCCCGGAGCGGCCGGCCGACCGTAACAACTCGGCTGCTGCCACTGCTGGTTGGACCTGCGCATCCTGCGGATAGTGGAAGCCTCCGGCGAGGTGCGGTGCGAGATGGGGCTCGAAGTCGCGGAGCCGGTCGGATGTGACGTGGTACGCCTCGACTCCGGCCGCCCGCTGGCCGGCGGCCGTCGTGGACAGGGCGGTCAGGGATTCCTCGGACGCCGCCACGACCAGGCCGCCCTTGTGCTCGTACTCGATGCCAACAGGCAGTTCCTCCGCCAGTCGGCGCCACAAGGAGGCGGAGAGCAGGGCCAGTTCGAGTTCGGGTCCTGGAACTTTGTCGGAGACCAGGAGGTTTCCCTCCCCGGCTCCGGTGGTGCCTCCGGCGACCGGTCCGCGGTCGACTACCGCTACGGACAGTCCGGACCGGGAGGCGTAGTAGGCGCAGGCGGCACCGACCACTCCGGCCCCGACGATGACGACATCCAGGGTCTGTCTCATGAGCACGGCAGTAATATGTCACATTGCTTCAGGGGCGCCAAGGGTGCGCACAGGGCCAGTTGAACAGCTGTCACCCCCTCGCGCCGCTCGCAGGGGTGCCGGTTCCGCCGCCGGGGAAGTGGAGCCATGGACACCCCGAAGCGCCGATCCCGAGGAGCCGTGATGCACGACGACCGCACGCTGGTGGAGGGCCGCCTGGAGCGTGCCCTCCACCAATTCATCCGCCCCGCCCAGTACGCGGACCGGTTCCCGCTCACCCTCTCCGTGTGGCACGCGCCGGGCGAACCGGTGCCGGTGGCGGAGGCGATGAAGGGGACGTACGAGGCGTTCGAGGCCGGCACGGAGTGGGGCAGGCCCTGGTCGACCAGCTGGTTCAGGCTGGAGGGCACAGTGCCCGAGGCGTGGGCGGGGCGCCACGTCGAGGTGGTCGCCGACCCCGGATTCTCCGGTCAGGGTCCGGGCTTCCAGGCGGAGGGGATGCTCTACGACGCGGAGGGCGTACCGCTCAAGGGCATCCACCCCCGCAATCGCCATCTGAGGGTCGCGACCGCGGCGTCGGGCGGTGAGCCGGTCTCCTTGCTGCTGGAGGCGGCGGCCAACCCGGCCGTACTGGAGCACGGCTTCGCGCCGACCCCGCTCGGGGACGTCCTCACGGCGGGCGACCGGCCGCTGTACCGGTTCGTCTCCGCGGACCTCGCCGTACTGGACGAGGAGGTCTGGCATCTCGTCCTGGACATCGAGGTGTTGTCGGAGCTGATGTACGAACTGCCCGCCGACCGGTCACGACGGCACGAGATCCTGCGGGCGCTGGAGCGGATGCTCGACGCGCTGGATCTGCATGATGTGGCGGGCACGGCGTCCGGAGCCCGGGCCGAGCTCGCCGAGGCACTCGCCCGCCCCGCGTCGGCGAGCGCGCACCGGATCTCGGCCGCCGGTCATGCACACATCGACTCGGCGTGGCTGTGGCCGCTGCGCGAGACGGTACGGAAGGCCTCGCGCACGTTCGCCAATGTCACCGCGCTCGCCCAGGACTATCCGGAGCTGGTCTTCGCCTGTTCGCAGGCCCAGCAGTACGCCTGGGTGCGTGACCATCAGCCGCACATCTGGGAGCGGATCAAGCAGGCGGTGTCGGAAGGACAGTGGGCGCCCGTCGGCTCGATGTGGGTGGAATCCGACGCCAATATGCCGGGCGGTGAGGCGCTGGCGCGGCAGATCGTGCACGGGAAGCGTTTCTTCCAGGAGGAGCTGGGGGTGGAGACGGAGGAGATCTGGTTGCCGGATTCCTTCGGCTACACGGCGGCATTCCCGCAACTCGCCAGGCTGGCCGGGGTGAAGTGGTTCCTGACGCAGAAGCTCTCCTGGAACCAGACCAACAAGATGCCGCACCACACCTTCTGGTGGGAGGGCATCGACGGGACCAGGGTCTTCACCCATTTCCCGCCCGTCGACACGTACAACGCGCAGTTCCACGCCCGTGAACTCGCCCATGCGGAGAAGAACTTCTCCGACAAGGGGCGGGCGACCCGCTCGCTGGTGCCGTTCGGCTGGGGCGACGGCGGCGGCGGTCCGACCCGCGAGATGCTGGAGAAGGCGCGCCGGCTCCGCGATCTGGAGGGTTCTCCGCGGGTCACGATCGAGAAACCGTCGGCGTTCTTCGCGGCGGCGGAGGAGGAGTACGCCGAGCAGGCCCCGGTCTGGTCCGGCGAGCTGTATCTGGAGCTGCACCGGGCGACGTACACCACCCAGGCCAAGACCAAGCAGGGCAACCGTCGCAGTGAACACCTGCTGCGGGAGGCCGAGTTGTGGGCGACGGCGGCAGCGCTACGGGCGCCCGGGTACGCCTATCCGTACGAGACGCTGGACCGGGTCTGGAAGACGGTCCTGCTGCATCAGTTCCATGACATCCTGCCCGGCTCGTCGATCGCCTGGGTGCACCGCGAGGCCCGCGACACCTACGAACAGGTGCGGGGGGAGCTGGCCGACCTGGTGACCGAGGCGGTGACCGCGCTCGGCACCGCAGAGGGGTTGATGGCGCTCAACTCCTCCCCGTACGACCGACGTCAGGTGTTGGAGCTGGACGCAGAGGCGAGCGCGGCGCTGCCGCCCGGCGCCCATGTCCAGCAGCTGGCCGACTGGCGCACGGCGGTGCTCGCCGAGGCGCCGGGACTGGGAGCAGGACCGATCGACGGGTCCGCGGTGCCCGAACGCGAGGTCACGGCGGGCCGCACGTCGGACGACGGATTCGTCCTCGACAACGGGCTGCTGCGCTTCACCGTCGACCGCGACGGGCTGATCGCCGCCGTCCGTGACCTCGGCGCACGGCGTGAGGTCCTCGCCCCGGGTCACCGGGCCAATCTCCTTCAACTGCACCCGGACCACCCCAACCATTGGGACGCCTGGGACATCGACCGGCACTACCGCCGGTCCCGCACCGATCTGACCGATGCCGACTCGGTCGAGCTGGTCGAGGAGGGACCGCTGCGGGCGGCCGTGCGGGTGGTGCGCTCGTTCGGGAGCTCACGGATCGTGCAGGAGATCCGGCTGGCGGCGGGCAGCAGGCAGATCGACATCGAGACCGAGGTGGACTGGCAGGAGTCGGAGAAGGTCCTCAAGGCCGCGTTCCCGCTCGATGTGCATGCCGAACGGTCCACGTCCGAGATCCAGTTCGGGCATGTCCACCGCGCGACGCACGACAACACCGGCTGGGACGCGGCGCGTTTCGAGATCTGTGCACACCGCTGGCTGCGGGTCGCCGAGCCGGGATACGGGATCGCGGTGCTCAACGACTCCACGTACGGGCACGACGTGAACCGGACCCCGCACAGGTCGGGGCTCGCCACAACCGTACGGCTGACGCTGCTGCGCGCCCCGCACAGCCCGGATCCGGAGACCGACCTCGGCACGCACCGGTTCCGGTACGCGCTGGCGCCCGGGGCGGAGGTCTCGGACGCGGTACGCGAGGGGCTCGCGCTCAATCTGCCGCTGCGCGCGGCGGTGGCCCCGGCCGTGCCGTCACTGGTCACCACCGGGCATCCGGCGGTGACCGTGGAGGCGGTGAAGCTCGCCGAGGACCGAAGCGGCGATGTGGTCGTCCGGCTGTACGAGTCGGCCGGCGGCCGGGCGGAGGCCACGCTCCGGGTCGGCTTCCCCGTCGTGCGGGCGCAGATCACCGACCTGTTGGAACGACCCCTGCGCGACGCGACGACCGATGAGCACGGTCTCGTACTGGCGCTGCGGCCGTTCCAGATCCTGACGGTGCGACTGACCCCGGCCTGAGCGGCCGCCCCACCCCGGAACGGCCCAGGGGGTGTCCGGCCCCGATCCGCCGGTCAGGGGCGGGGCACGTTCCGCAGGTTGGAGCGGGCCATCTGAAGCATCCGGCCCACGCCGCCGTCCAGCACGATCTTGCTTGCGGAGAGCGCGAAGCCGGTCACCATCTCCGCGCTGATCTTCGGCGGGATGGAGAGCGCGTTGGGGTCGGTGACGACATCGACCAGGGCCGGTCCCTTGTGCTTGAAGGCGTCCTTGAGGGCGCCTTCGAGCTGCTTGGGCTTCTCCACCCGTACGCCGTACGCCCCGGAGGCCCGGGCGATCGCCGCGAAGTCCGGGTTCTTGTTGGTCGTACCGAACGACGGCAGACCCGCGACCAGCATCTCCAACTCGACCATGGAGAGAGCGGAGTTGTTGAACAGGACCACCTTCACCGGAAGGTTGTACTGGACGAGGGTGAGGAAGTCGCCCATCAGCATGGTGAATCCGCCGTCGCCGGACATCGACACGACCTGCCGGCTCCGGTCGACGAACTGGGCGCCGATCGCCTGCGGCAGCGCGTTGGCCATCGAGCCGTGACTGAACGAACCGATCACCCGGCGCTTGCCGTTGGGGGTGAGATAGCGGGCCGCCCACACATTGCACATGCCGGTGTCGACGGTGAACACCGCGTCGTCGTCCGCGAGTTCGTCGAGCACCGAGGCGACGTACTCGGGGTGGATCGGGATGTGCTTCTCGACCTTGCGGGTGTACGCCTTGACCACGCCCTCCAGCGCGTCGGCGTGCTTCTTCAGCATCCGGTCGAGGAACTTGCGGTCGGTCTTGACCTTCACCTGCGGCGTCAGACAGCGCAGCGTCTCACGGACATCGCCCCAGATCGCCAGATCCAGCTTGGAGCGGCGGCCGAGGTTCTCGGGGCGCACATCGACCTGGACGATCTTCACATCGGTAGGCAGAAAGGCGTTGTACGGGAAGTCGGTGCCGAGCAGGATCAGCAGATCGCACTCGTTGGTCGCCTCGTACGCGGCACCGTAGCCGAGCAGTCCGCTCATGCCGACGTCGTACGGGTTGTCGTACTGGATCCACTCCTTGCCGCGCAGCGCATGACCGACGGGGGCCTTCACCCGCTCGGCGAACTCCATGACCTCGGCGTGGGCGCCCGCCGTGCCGCTCCCGCAGAACAGCGTCACCCGCTTCGCCTCGTCGACCATCCGGCAGAGCTTCTCGATCTCCTCGTCACCGGGCCGGACCGTCGGCCGCGCGGTGACCAGGGCGTGCTCGATCGACTTCTCCGGCGCCGGCCGGGAGGCGATGTCGCCCGGCATCGAGACGACGCTGACCCCGCCGCGTCCGATGGCGTGCTGGATCGCGCTCTGGAGCAGCCTGGGCATCTGCTGCGGGTTGGAGATCATCTCGTTGTAGTGGCTGCACTCCTGGAAGAGCAGATCCGGATGGGTCTCCTGGAAGTAGCCGAGACCGATCTCGCTCGAAGGGATGTGCGAGGCAAGGGCGAGGACCGGGGCCATCGAGCGGTGGGCGTCGTAGAGGCCGTTGATGAGGTGCAGATTGCCGGGGCCGCAGGAACCCGCGCAGGCGGCCAGGGTCCCGGTGATCTGGGCCTCGGCGCCGGCCGCGAAGGCGGCGGTCTCCTCGTGTCTGACCTGGATCCACTCGATGGCCGCGTTGCGGCGAACGGCGTCGACGACCGGGTTGAGGCTGTCGCCGACGACGCCGTACAGGCGCTTGACGCCCGCCCGGACGAGAATGTCGACGAACTGCTCCGACACGTTCTGCTTGGCCATGGGTGCGTTTCCTCTCCGCGCTAGGAGTCCATCAACCCATGGCGCGTGCGGTTACGCCTCCCAGACGCCGACACTTGTACGGTCGTCGGCGTACCCCTTCACCCTGAGCTGGGTGTCCGCGAGGAACGCCGCCAGGCCGGGCGGCTCCTGGGGCGTCCAGCGTTCGGCGAGCTCCTCGGCGAGGGCGGGTTCGCCGCGCAGCGGCTCGGCGAGACCGGTACTGCACAGGAGCAGCGTGTCCCCCGGGCGGGCTACCGAGGCGCGGAACCGGAACGGCTGCGCGGGTGGCGGTGGCAGGCTCTCGACGTACGGGGACGGGGGCGTCGCGATCCCCAGGTCCATGGTCAGCGGGTCGACGTCGGGCCCGCTCCCGGGGGACACGGACCCGAAGCCGACGACGGCCTGCCCGGTCATGGCCCCGGGGTCCGGGACGTCCGGTTCGAGGTCCTGCCAGACGCCGTCCCGCAGCCGGAAGAGCCCCCCACCGCCCACCCCGAAGAAGACCCGGGTCCGGCAGGCGGGATCGGCCGACAGCAGCAGACACCGCAGCCCCGCGGTGTACTCCTCCGGTTCGATCCCCAGCTCGACGGCGCGGGCGCGGAGTTTGCCGTAGCTGCGGTCGGTGAGGCGGTGCAGACCGGACTTGAGGTCGCCGCGGCGGCCCGCTCTTATGTCCTCGGAGAGCCGGGGGTGGCTGCGGCCGACGGCTCCGCCGATCCAGCGGCAGGCGTCCGCGGCCGCGAGATGGGCACCCTCGGTGGCACGGGCGCCGCTGGCGACGGCGACGAGCACGAGGGCGTTCTCGGCGGCACCGAACCGCACGGTGAGCAGGGCGTCGCGCCGGGGCTCTCCCCGGAACCGGGCGGAGTCGCCACGCACGGAGGCGGCGCGCAGCGTGTATGTCCCGTACCGGGCGCCGTCGAGCACGGTGTCGGCGACGAGTCCGTCCAGTTCCTGGGGGACGGTGGCGGGAAGAGCGGTCGGCTCGGCGTCGTAGGTGGGCGGACGGTCGCCTACGTACGAGGGGCCGGGGCGGGCCGCGGGGGCGGGAGGGGCTTCGGGAGCGGTCCCGGGGGCAGGTGCGGCCGGGAGCACGGTGGTCGGTCCCGCCTCGGGCGCCGCCGGCTCCGCGGCGACCGGCCGTCTCGGAAGCGGCGGAACGGAGGCTGTGGCCGGCGCTTCGACAACGGACGGCGGCGTGGCCGGCGGCGGCGTGGTGAATGTCCTCGGCCGCGAGGGGCCGGCCGGCGGTTCCCACGGCGCACGCGCCTGCACGGATCGCACGGGCGGCGGAGGTGGAGGTTCCGGTGCCGACGGAGGCCGAGGCGGAGGCGAAGGTGCAGGTGGCGGCGGAGGCGGCACGGGCGGACCGTCGGCGGGCGCCACGCGGGGTGGTTCCGGCAAGGCGACGTCCGCCCCGGGCCCCGGCGGACCCACCGCCCCCGAAGCCGAGTCGAATCGGTCGTCGAGACTGTCGGCCGCGTTACTCGCCCCGGCGTCCGGGGCGGTTTCGTCGTACAGCTTGCGCCACCAGTCGTCCTCGTGGGCGGCGGGCCTCTCCCCCTGCTGACTCATGCCCTTATTGTCCACCGCACGGGCCGTACGAAAACGGGTCATCAGGAAAAAAGAGGTCCGCCGGGCGACCCCACCCCCCACGGGAAGGTCGCCCGGCGGACCGGTCATGGTGTGGCCGAGGTCAACGCACCGCGTACGCGTCGACGACGGTCTGGACGACGGAGTTTCCGTTGGCGTCCGTCAGTTCCGTCTTCAGCGTGACCGGCTTGCCGGCCGCACCCGCGTGGTTCACGGTCGCGGTCCAACGCCCGTCCTGCTGTGCGGTGGTGGCCTGGGTCCAGGTCGTGCCACCGTCGTACGAGTACGACACCTTGGCCGCGGTCAGCTTGCCGGGCGTGTAGCCGGCGTGGCCCGTGACACTCAGGCCGATCTGCTGACCGTCCTGCGCCGCCAGGGTCTTCATGCCGTCCGTGGCCAGGTCGTATCCGGGGAACAGCAGCGGAATACCCTGAGAGTACGCGTTCTCGTCCCGCTTCGAACGGAACTTCCAGGTGGTCTCGGTCCGGGTGGACCGCTTCCACACGGCGGCGGGCTGACCCAACCTCATGGTCCGCATGGTGAGTTCGTACGCCGCGTCCCCGGCCGGGACGGTGAACACCCCGGACGGCCAGTAGGACTCGCCGAGCACCTCGCCACCGCTGGTCAGCGTCATGTTGCCCATATCCCCGAAGGAGCCCTGGATGCCACGGTGTTCGCTGTCCGCCCAGAAACCCGGGGCGACGCCGATCAGGTTGTCCTGACGCTCGGCGGCGAGCACCTCCTTGCCCTGGGCGTCGCGCGGAGTCGACGGGCCGAGGATGCCCCGGTACCAGTTCTCCGTGCGCTTCGAGCCGGCCGTGTAGGTGTGCGCCGGATCGGCCATGGCCTCGCCAAACGGCAAGCTGGAGGAGACGTAGCGCTCCCAGGCGGTGTCGCCCGCCGTGTAGTACTCGGTGCGCTTGCCCGGGACGGCGACCGAGTCGAACGGTGCGGAGTAACGCCCGCCGTACGGCCGGCCGAAGACCATCATATCGACGTAGTCGGCCGCGACACCCATCGCCTCGTACGTGGCGGTGGACATGCCGAGCTTGCTGTCACGGACCTTGTACGTCCGGTCCGAGGTGACCGGGCCGGTCTCAGGGAAGCTCAGGTTGTAGACGAACGGGCTGGCGGCAGTGCCCTTCCAGCGCAGCTTCACGGGGCCGGCGGCCAGGGCGGCGTTCAGGCCGGCGGCCTCACTCGCTTCGACGGCGAGGGCGGGCAGCGGCGCCGAACCAAAGCCAAAGGACGGCTGCCAGAGGCCCGAGGACGGCCGGTGCACGATGATCGCCTTGGCCCCGGCGGCCTTGGCGTTCCGCGCCTGGACGCTCATGGATCCGTCGTCGGCGACCTTCACCAGGGCGATCTTGCCCGTGACATCGGCGGCCCTCAGCTCGTCGGGGGTGCCGGTGCCCGCGTCGACGAGCGCGGCCTCGCCGGTACCGTCGAGGTTGACGGAGCCGGTGCTCGCGAGCAGCGGGTGCAGTTCGGCGCCGCCGACCACCGCGAGCTTCTCGATCTGCGGGGCGTACGCACGCCAGGCGCTGTCGAACTCGAAGTCACCGTCGGTTGCCCTGCCCTGGATGTCGACCAGGTAGTTCTTGACGATGCGGGTGCCGGTGACGGAGCCCGCGTGCAGCCAGACGTCGTCCCAGCTGCGGCCGAAGGCGAGGGTCGTGGAACGGGCCTCGGACGCGCGGTCCTCGGTCCTCACCTGAATCCGATGGGCCTTGCGGGCGTCCAGCACCAGGGTGGTGTCCTTGGTGACGTTCAGCTGCGGGCGCGCCAGGTATCCGACGGACTCGACGAGCCTGCCGGTGGCGTCCTTCAGGTCCGGCGACATGATGAAGCTGGAGACGAAGTAGGCGCCGGGGCGGACCTGGTACACCTGGTCGGCCGAGCCGTCGTTGAAGCGGCGCTCACCGGTGGCGGTGTCGGTACCGATGACGTCCAGCGAGGAGGAGCCCGCGGCGGGCTTGCCGGTGCGGTCGACGAGCTTGACCCGCAGGGTGACGGTCTCCGCGCCGACGTACAGCGAGAACGGGGTGGACACCTTGACGCCGTCGGCGCCGGTGGCCAGCACACGCCCGGTGACATCACCGTACTGGGCGGCCTTCAGCTGCGCCGTCGGGTCGATCTGCAGCGGGACCTTGACGGTGGCTCCGGCCGGAACGGTGACACTGCTCGCGTCGAGCTTCGCGACGGAGGAGCGGACGGCCGAGCCGTCGTTACCGGTGACACCCTGGACCTTCAGCGACAGCTTCACCGGCTCGGTGCCGGAGTTGGTGTACGGAACGTCGACCGTGGTGCGGTCGGACTTGTCCTGCGGCCAGTTGAACGTGCCGCCCTGGACGGCGGGGGCACCGACGACGGTGGTGTCGATGGCGGCCTTCACGTCGAGGCGGCCGCCGCCGGTCTCCCGCACGTCACCGGGGATGTCGCTCTTCGCGGACGAGACGAGGGCCGCCTTGATCTGCTGTGCGGTCCAGTCCGGGTGACGCTGCTTCACGATCGCTGCGGCGCCCGCGACATGCGGGGTGGCCATCGATGTACCGGACATCGTCCGGTACGCGTAGACACCGCGGCCACCGGCCGCCGCCGCCGAGATGGCGACGCCGGGGGCGGCGATCTCGGGCTTGAGGGTGTGCGATCCGATCACGGGTCCGCGGCTGGAGAACTGGGCCGTGGAGTCGTCGCGGTCGACGGCGCCGACGGTCAGCACGCTGGGGGCGCAGCCCGGGGAGGAGACGGTGTTCAGCGTCGGGCCGGAGTTGCCTGCCGCGATGACGAACAAGGTGTTCTTGCTCTGGGCGAGTTGTTCGGCGGCGATGCTCATCGGGTCGGTGCAGTCGGTCGGCGTCGGGCTCCCGAGGCTCATGGAGACGACATCGGCCTTCTGGTCGACGGCCCACTGCATGCCGGCGATGATCCAGGACTCGGCACCGAAGCCGCGGTCGTTGAGAACCTTGCCGACGAGCAGGTCGGCGCCGGGTGCGACGCCCTTCTTCTTGCCGTCGCTGGCCGCGCCGGTACCGCCGACGGTGGAGATGGTGTGGGTGCCGTGGCCCTGCCGGTCGTCGGTGGTGTTGGAGTCGGTGAAGTTCTCCGAGGCGGCGATCCGGCCCTTGAGGTCGGGGTGTTCGGCGTCGACACCGGTGTCGAGGACGGCGACCTTGGTGCCCTTGCCGTCGTATCCGGCGGCCCAGGCGAGGTCGGCGCCGATCTGCTTGGTCGACTTGTCGAGGGTGGCCTGAACCTTGCGGTCGAGCCAGAGCTTCTTCAGACCGGAGGCCGAGCGGGAGCGGTTGTTGGTGACGTCCGACCAGAAGTCGGCGGCCTTGGCCTTGTCCGCCTTGAGCGCGACGCCGTCGATGGCGTCGAGGGAGAGCCCGCGCTTCGCGCCGCGCGGGGTGGCGGGCGCGGAACGGGCCAGGTTCTGGCCGTAGACCGCGATCAACGGCAGCGACGTGGTACTCGCGTCGTCGTAGCCCTGGCGGATCAGTCCGGTGACGTTGAAGAGCTCCTCGTCGACCGTGCCCGCGGCGAGCGCCTCGGTCGCGGTGTCCGGGTACACGTACAGGTCCTTGCCGGACTGCCGGGTCTGTACGAGGGGGACGGTGCCGTCCTCACGGGGCAGTGCGGTGGCCGACGGGGCCCCCGAACTATCCGTGCTCACCAGGACCTTGTCACCGGTCACCAAAGTGACGGTGACCGGCTTGCCGCCCTTCGCGGCAGCGTCGGCACCGGCTGCCGCGCTGCCGGTCAGCGGTCTCTTCGAAGTGGACTCCGTCGGTGGCGCTGCCACGGACGGTGCGACCACGGTGACGGCCAGGACCGCGGCGGTCGCCGCTCCCAGTGCCGTACGCGATATCGGGCGCATCGCTCTCCCCAGATGAATACGGATCAAGACAGCGCAAGCTGGCTGATTCCGGAGGCTATTGGTGCTGCGGTGGGCGCCACATTGGCATGGCGACGGGCGATGCAGGGATGATGTACACGGCGGGTTTACGCCGTGGCCGTTTTCCGCCACGACCGGCCGGGCCGAAGAGGGCGGAACGATGCGGAACTGACGCGTCCGGGGAGGGGTCCGAGGGTGCTGGGAGCCATAGGTCTCGACGGAAGACAGGAGTCCGCCTATCGCGCGCTCGTCGCGGTGGGCGCAGCGGAGGTCTCCGACCTCGCACACCGGCTGGGACTTCCCGAGTCGGAGACCGAGCGGGCGCTTCGCCGACTGGAGCAACAGGGCCTCGCCGCCCAGTCGTCCGCCCGCACCGGGCGGTGGGTGGCGGCGCCGCCGGGGGTCGCCCTGGGCGCCCTGCTGACCCAGCAGCGCCACGAACTGGAGCAGGCGGAACTGGCGGCGGCGCTGCTCGCCGAGGAGTACCGGGCGGATGCGGCCGAGCCCGCCGTGCATGATCTGGTCGAGGTGGTCACGGGCGCGAGCGCGGTGGCGCACCGCTTCCACCAGTTGCAGCTGGGTGCGACCAGCGAGGTGTGCGCCCTCGTCACCGGGAAGCCGATCGCCGTCAGCGGCATGGAGAACGAGTCCGAGGAACAGGCGGCGACCCGTGGGGTGTCCTTCCGGGTGGTGATCGAGCGGGAGGTCCTCGCACTGCCGTCCGGAATCCTGGAGCTGTCGGCGGCCCTGAGCCGGGACGAACAGTGCCGGGTCGTCGACCGGGTGCCGACCAAGCTGGTCGTCGCCGACGCCTCGCTGGCGATGGTGCCGCTGACCGGCCGGGGCGCCGAGCCCGCGGCGCTGGTCGTCCATGCGTCCGGGCTGCTGGAGTCGCTGATGGGGCTCTTCGAGGCGGTGTGGCGCGAGGCCATGCCGTTGCGGTTGGGCGAGAGCGGCTGGGCTCACGAGGACCCCGTGGGCCCCGATCCGACCGATCTGGAAATTCTGTCGCTGCTGCTGGCCGGGCTCACGGACGCGAGCGTGGCGAAACAGCTGGAGCTGGGACTGCGGACCGTGCAGCGGCGGGTGAAGGGCCTGATGGAGCTGACCGGGGTGTCGACGCGGCTGCAGCTGGGCTGGCACGCGTACGAACGGGGCTGGGTGGCCCGCACGCCGCGGGCCTGAACGAGACGGGTCCGCTTACGGCCTCCCCCGCAGCAGGGAGTGGGGGAGGCCGTAAGGCTTCGGGACCGCCTCATCACCCCTCTGAGCTGCGTCGACGGCGTCCGCACCGAGCCTTGCTGACGGGCGGAACCTGCCGGACTCCGGCAGGCTGGTGAGATGGGTGTGTGGCAGCTCATCGCCGTTGGCCTGGTCATGCTGCTCGGCCTGGTCGGCGTGCTGGTGCCCGGGGTGCCCGGCCAGGCGATCGTCTGGGCCGCCGTGCTGTGGTGGGCGCTCACCGACAGGAGCCCGGCCGCCTGGGGCGTACTGATCGGCGCCACCGCACTCCTGTTGCTGAACCAGGCGCTGAAACCGCTGCTGCGGCCACGCCGCCCGCACGAGGCCGGGGCGCCGCGCAAGACGCTGATGCTGGGCGGGATCGCCGGGATCGTGGGCTTTTTCGTGGTGCCCGTGGTGGGCGGGATCCTGGGATACATCGGGGCGATCTACGGTGCGGAACGCCTGCGGCTCGGCAGCGGCGGAGCGGCGCGGACCTCGCTCCGTTCGGTGATGCGGGCAACCGGCTACTCCGTGCTCGTCGAGCTGTTCGCGTGTCTGCTGGTGACGGGGGCGTGGCTGGGAACGGTGCTCTGGGGCTGACCGCCCGGCTCTTTCCCCGTGACCATCAATGGGCTGTTGAGCCAGTTTCGGGTCGGCCGTCTCGGCCTGGACGGGTGGTAGCCGCTGGTCTGACCAGCTTTTCCACGGTTTCGGTTCCGGTCGGGCCCTGAGGGCTGTCGTTCGGATCAGGCCGATCCGGCATGATGCGAAGGCAGTTCCTGGAGCTCCAGGTGGCGCACGGCGTACGAACGCCAGGGCCGCCACCGCCCCGCCTCGGGGCGCCCGTCCGGATCCACATCGGGGTCACCGAGCGCCCGCATCCTGATCAGCGCCGCGGCCGCCGGTCCGATCCCCGGCAGCCGCAGCAGCGCACGCTCGGCCTCCTCACGGTCCGCCCCGGCGTCGAGCCGTACGTCCCCGTCCGCCAGCGCGGCCGCCAGCGCCCGCAGCGCCGGAGCCTCCGCCTCTCCTGCCAGCACTCCCGGCTCAGGGAACACATGCGTCAGCCCTCCACAGGGCACGTCCAGAACCTTCCCGTACGTCTCCACGAGCCGTTCCGCCGCGTCCCGGCCCACCAGCGTCCGTGCCGCGAACTCCTCCGGGTCCGCCGCCCCCGGCGACCGCAGCCCCGGGCGGGCGGCGACGCGCGATGCCAGCAGCGGGTCGGCGCCGAGCCGCTCGTCGACGGCGTACGGATCGGCGTCCAGGTCGAAGAGGCGCCGCAGCCGCTGCACCGCCGTCGTCAGGTCGCGCAGATCGGTCAGGTGGATCCGGGCGTCCAGCCACGCCCCCGCGGACCGCTCGTCGACGGCGACGATGCCCGTCCCGTAAGGCAGCCGCAGGGTGCGCCGATAGGTACGGGCGCCGGGCTCACCGCTGATCTCCTCGATCCGGGCGACCGTCTCACCGGCCAGCAGATCGAAGACCTCCCGGGCGGCGTACGGCCCGCGGTGGGCGAGCCGGAGCGGGACCCCGGTCGTGCGCGCCTCCCGTACCGCCGCGCCCAGCCCGGTGCCGGCCTCGGCCCGCAGTGCGCTCGGCGTACGGGCGTAGATCTGCCGGATCGTGTCGTTGAACTGGCGCACGCTGGCGAAGCCCGACGCGAACGCGATCTCGGTGACGGGCAGCCCGGTCGTCTGGAGCAGCACCCGTGCGGTGTGTGCGCGCTGGGCACGGGCGAGGGCGACGGGTCCGGCGCCCAGCTCGGCGTTGAGCTGCCGCTGCACCTGGCGCGAGCTGTAGCCGAGCCGGTGGGCGAGACCGGGAACGCCTTCCCGGTCGACCACGCCGTCGCCGATCATCCGCATGGCGCGGCCGACGACATCGGCGCGTACGTCCCATGCCGCGGACCCCGGGACGGCGTCCGGGCGGCATCGTCTGCAGGCCCGGAAGCCGTGGCCCTGGGCGGCGGCCGCGGTCGGGTAGAAGCGGACGTTCTTCCGTTTGGGGGTGACGGCGGGGCAGCTCGGGCGGCAGTAGATGCCGGTGGTCTCGACGGCGAAGAAGAACTCCCCGTCGAAACGCGCGTCGCGGCTGCTCACCGCCTCGTACCTGGTCTGTTCGTCCATCACACCGCCAGTGTGCGCCACCCCCCAGTGGCGCACTCGCGGTTTTCGGACGTGGACCCGGCCCCCTGTGCGTTACCGCAGCCGGCCCCGCTTGGCGTCCATGGCCGCCCGGCCCTCGGCGCCCTTGCGCTTCCAGTCGCGGCGGATCTCGGACCGTACCCGGGCATCGGTCTTGGCGACGATGCGCTGGTTCTCGCGGAGCAGCTTGCGGTAGCTGTCGAGGCGTCGCTCGGGCAGCGCGCCGTCCTCGATGGCGGCGAGCACTGCGCAGCCGGGCTCGGACTCATGGTTGCAGTCGTGGAAGCGGCACTCCTGGGCCAGGTCCTCCACGTCCGAGAAGACCTGCCCGACACCGGCCTCCGCGTCCCAGAGACCGACCCCGCGCAGCCCAGGGGTGTCGATGAGGACGCCCCCCGAGGGCAGGACCAGCAGGTTGCGGGTCGTGGTGGTGTGCCGGCCCTTGCCGTCGACGTCACGGGCTGCCTGCACAGCCATCACGTCGTCGCCGAGCAGAGCGTTGGCAAGCGTGGACTTGCCCGCGCCGGACACCCCGAGCAGCACACTCGTACCGCCGGAGACGATGGCACCGAGCACGTCGAGCCCCTCCCCGGTCGCGGAGCTGACGGGCAGCACCTGCACACCGGGGGCGACGGTCTCGATGTCCTGGACGAGGTACGCCAGCGTGGCGGCGTCCGGCACCAGGTCCGCCTTGGTCAGAACCACCAGCGGCTGAGCGGCGCCGTCCTGCGCGGACGCCCCGTCCCGCAGCAGTGCGTCACCGCTGGAGCTGGACATGGCGAGCGCCAGAAAGCGTTCCACCCGCCCCAGGTCGAGCTCCACGGCGAGCGAGACACAGATGGCGATGTGGTCGACGTTGGTGGCGAGGACCTGTCCCTCGGACCGCTTCGACGACGTCGAGCGCACGAAGGCGGTACGCCGTGGCAGCAGCGTCCGTACGAACCGCGGATCACCTTCGGGGTCGACGGCGACCCAGTCGCCCGTGCAGACGATCCGCATCGGGTCGCGCGGCACCACGAACGCGGTGTCGGCGCGCACGGTGCCGTCGGGGGTGACGACATCGCACTGACCGCGGTCCACCCGCACCACCCGTCCGGGCAGCAGCCCCTGTTCGGCGTGGGGAGCGAACTCGGCGGCCCGGTCGTCGTCCCAGCCGTACGGTGCCAGCGGATGCGACGCGGACGGGCCGGCGAGGGAGGAGAGCGGGGAAAGCGAGGAGAAAGACAAGGGAAACCCTTCAAAGGGTGGCCCCGGCGACGCGCACACGGGCGCGCGGAAGTTACGGAGAAGGTCAGCCGGCGACCACGGGAGTGAGAACGATGCTCTTCGGGTTGTGGGCAGCGCCCACCGCGGCGACAGTCATCAATGTCCTCACCTCCAGGTCCAAACACGGGGCCGACACCGGCGGTTCATGCCCGCCGTCCGGAACGCTGCACACGATAGCCCGGGACCGCCCGACGGCGTCAACACATTTTGATCCGGCCATCCGGGGGGATGCGCGCGGCGGGCGCGCGCGGCCGGCCCGGTCCGGCATTCACATCGGCTGCTTGTCCAGGCCGGCCAGGCGGTGCTGACGCTTCCTCACCTACGCCCGGGTATGCCCGATGCCCACCACCCCCCGTGGAGTGGTGGGCATCGGCGCGTGCGGTCCCGTACGGACACGGGAGTTCGGGCGATCCGGGCTCGGCCCCGGACAGCCCGCACTCAGATGGGTTCCATCCGGAACGAGTTCGACGCTTCGAGGTCATTCACCGAGGTCCTCGCAGGAGGTGCGCGCGGAGGGCACGAGTCCGTCCGCGCGGGGCGGACCCGGCTCGGGACGCGGTGCCCGGTCCCGGTCCCGGTCCCGCCGGGCCGCCTGCCATTCGGCGAGCAGGCGGTCGTAGATCGGGGTGTCGTCCTCCGTGTGCTGGTGCCGGCCCCGCGGGCGTTGGCTGTCGTACTGGTCCATGGGATGCCTGTACCCGGTTCGACGGGTGACGGCCGCCGCAACTGCGGCAACCGGCCCAGTACTCCCCTCCAACGAGGGGTTCGGGCAGCTGCCCATGGGCGGGGGGACTTCCGCCTTACGACGGATCAGCCGCCGAGGGGCATGCCGCCGAGCAGCGGCGCAGCCTCCTGGGCTGCGCCGGCTGCCTGACCGGCGACCATGGTGACGCTGCCCTTCTTCTGCACCGAGCCGGTGGCGCCGCTGACGGTGTCGACGACCGGGTCGACACCTTGCGGCGCCGCCTCCAGCACCTGGTTGACGCCGCCGTCGAGACTGAAGCCGGGGGCCGTGGCGGTGGTCGCGGCGAAGGCGGGAGCAGCCGTTCCGAGAGCAACCACGGAACCGGCAACGAGCGCAGCTGTCTTCGCGTACTTCACTTTCGGGTTCCCTTCTGCGGCGGCATCTGTTTCGGTCGCGTCCCCGCACCGCACAAGCCTTCTTTACCTGTGACTTCTGCCGCTTTCGCCCTGGGTAACGATCCCGTTCCGGCCGGGCAACTGCGCGGTCTCCTTTTTCTTCCGGAACACTCGATCGATTGCATGACTAATCACCGGAACGGGTGTTGTGCGGGTTCCGGGGGCGGAATCAGTGGTGCACTGTCAGGTGCTCCGTTCTGCGCAGCTGTCCGGGTGTCAGCCTCCAGCCGCCGGCGCTCCGCGCCCCGGGCCGGTGGAATGCCTCCGGTCGTTCCGCCGCATCCGGGCAGTGCCGCGTACCTCCGGGACGGAGAACGCAGAAGAGAGGAACGCCCCGGATCGCAGGAGATGCGATCCGGGGCGAACCGGAATTGAGCACGAAGCTCGACCGACAGCGGTCAGCTGTTGGCGCAGGCGTTGCCGAAGGCCGGGTTGATCAGACCGATCACGCTCAGGGTGTTGCCGCAGGCGTTGACCGGAATGTGAATCGGAGCCTGGATGACGTTGCCGGAAACGACGCCCGGGGAGTTGAGAGCGGAGCCATCGGCACCGGTGTCGGCGAATGCGGGCGTAGCGGCACCGATCGCCATCAGCGTTCCGGCGGCGATGGCGGCAACCTTGGTGTACTTCACTTTCATCCCTTTCTTTGACGGAGTCCGGAGCGGTCACGACTTTCGTGCCGCACGAGCGCTGTCCTGATCGCTCGTAACTCCGCCACTGCATTTCGTAACGATGTAAGTCCGTGCGCGAAACTCTTCAAGGAGAGAATTCTCGGAAATCCGCCCGAATGACGCAATCGCTTGATCGCCCGGCGCCACCGCCGGAATCGTCCGGCCTTTCCGATGCGGCGAGCAAGCGGCGGGCAGCAGCAGGCCCGGGCCGCGCAGGGGAGGAACGCCGACGGCCCGGGCCAGTTCGGTGCGGCCGGATCAGCTGTTGGCGGCGCCGTTGCCGGAGAGCACCGGGATGTTGTCCCGGATGTGCGACAGGGGCTCGTCACCCTTGGCCTGGGTGGAGTTCTCGGTGCACTGCTGGTTCTGCGGCGAGGGCAGGGCGTTGACGTCCTGGGCCGCGATCGGGACGACACCGAGAAGCGAACCGGTGTTGACCTTGGCCGGGAGGCCGACGCAGGGCTTGTTCAGGCCGCCCTGGACCAGACCGAACTGCGGGCTCCAGTCACCACGGGTCTCGGAGTCGCCGAAGGACTGCGAGGCGCCGTTGCCGTTGACCGAGATGGTACCGGTGTCGTTGCCGATGGCCATCGCCGGCGGAGCGAGCGTGGTCGAGCTGCCGACAATAGGGGCGGCGACGGCGCCCGCAGCCAGAACCCTCTTGATCACGATTAACCCTTCTCGTCCTTGACACCCCACGTCGGAGCGCCCTGCCCAACTCGGGGCACGACGTTTGGTTCTCTTCATTCACCCGAATGCCAGGACGTCGCGGACACCCGTACGAGAGCACACCCAGAAACCCGGAGGCCCGCCTGAACAACGGGCTGGAGAACATGCATGCGTCATCCGTCCGGGTGGTCACACAATTACCGTGGACTTTCGAGTTTCCTTCACCAATTCCCCATCGTTACGACTGTCGACAAGCGCACTTCCGGAACGCGTACGGCAGAGATTCGCCGATTCCGCCGCCACGCGACCATCGCTTGCCGAACACGGACATGGAGAACCGTCGGGGCGGCAGCCCCGGGCGGTAACTGCCACCGCCTAGTGAGAGAAATGTGGGCATTCCGCCCGCGCACGATGTCCTAAGAAAGGGCAACCAATGCGAAAAGCCTTGAGTAAAAGCATGATCGTCATGGCGGCGGCGTCAGGAATCCTGACCGCAGCCGGTGGCTACGCATTCGCGGATGCCTCGGCCGACGGGACGGCCGCCGGTTCGCCGGGCGTCGGCTCCGGCAATGCCGTGCAGGTGCCGGTGCACGTTCCCGTCAACCTCTGCGGCAACACGGTCAATGTGGTCGGGCTGCTGAACCCGGCCTTCGGTAATGGGTGCGAGAACACCGACAGCGGTTCGGACGGCAACGGAACCCGGGGCGCGAGCGCCGAGGGTTCAACCAGCGACTCCCCCGGGGTGCTGTCGGGGAACCTGATCCAGGCTCCTGTCGATGTCCCGGTCAATGTCTGCGGCAACTCCGTCGATGTCGTCGGTGCGCTGAACCCCACGTCCGGCAACGGGTGCGCCAACACGCACCGGCCGTCAACGACAGTGCCGCCCACCACCGTTCCCCCCGTCACGGTGCCCCCTGTCACCGTGCCGCCTGTCACCGTGCCCCCCGTCACGGTGCCCCCTGTCACGGTGCCGCCCGTCACGGTGCCGCCCGTCACGGTGCCCCCTGTCACCGTGCCCCCTGTCACCGTGCCCCCCGTCACCGTGCCCCCCGTCACCGTGCCGCCGACCACCACGGTGCCCCCCACCACCGTGCCCCCCACCACCGTTCCCCCCACCACCGTTCCCCCGACCACCACCGTGCCCGTCACCGATACGACGGTGCCGCGCACCCCGCATGTCCCCGACTCGCAGCTGGCCCACACCGGGGCCGCCGACCTCGGCCTGGCGGCCGGAGCGAGCGTCGCCCTGCTGCTCGGCGGCACGGTGCTGATGCGTCGCGCCCGCGCCGGACAGAAGTGACATAACAGCTGGATCGCGGACAGGTCCGGTAGGACAGCTTCGGCTGTCTTACCGGACCTGTTTCCGTAGAGAGGGCCCGTCAGAGGTGCGGCAGCCCGGCGTGGTCCGGGCACGCGGCGATCCTCGCGGTCTCCGCGGCGTCCAGGCGGCGCATCGGCGGGCTCATCACATTGGTGGTGATGATGCCGCGCAGCATCAGCGCCGTCTTGAACGCACCGAGGCCGGCGGCAGTGGCAGAGGCCGTGCCGGGGCGGGCCGCGCGAATGATGTCGAACAGGGCGACAAGGCGGTCCTGTTCGGCCTTGGCGGCGGCCCAGTCACCCCGAACCGCGGCCCGCTACGGGGGTCGGTGCCCCGGTGGGGGGCGCGGGGGTCTGGGGATGGACGCAGTGCCAGCGGTGCTCGCCGCTGCCGAGGGTGACGGCGGGAAAGACCGTGGCGCACGCGTCGTCCGCCTTCCAGCAGCGGGTGCGGAACGGGCAGCCGGACGGCGGGTTGGTGGCCGAGGGCACGGGGCCGGTCAGCACGATCCGTTCGGTGGCCTCCAGCAGACTGGGGGTCGCGGAGAGCAGTGCCTCGGTGTACGGGTGCGCGGGGGCGCCCGCCACATCCGCCGCGCGCCCCTCCTCGACGATGCGGCCGAGGTAGAGGACGGCGATGCGATCGGCGAGATAGCGCACGGTCTGGATGTCGTGCGAGATGAACACCATGCCGAGACCCAGGCGTTCACGCAGGTCGACGAGGAGGTTGAGGACCTGGGCGCGGACGGAGACATCGAGGGCGGAGGTCGGTTCGTCGGCGACGATCAGCTCCGGTTCGAGGGCGAGCGCGCGGGCGATGGCGACGCGTTGGCGCTGGCCGCCGGAGAGCTGCCCAGGCAGGGCGGCGAGGGTGTGGCCGGGCAGCCCGACCAGGTCGAGGAGGTGCTCGACGCGTGCCTCGCGCTCCTCGCGCGTACCGCGCCGGTGCACGTCGAGGGGGTCGCGCAGGATCTGGCGGACCGTGAGCCGCGGGTTGAGGGCGGTGGACGGGTCCTGGAAGACGACGCCGACGGCGGAGCCGAATTCGTCGCGGCGCCGGGCCGCGGGCATCTCCCACAGGTCGCTGCCGTGGAAGTGGACCTGGCCCTCGGTGGGCTTCTGCAGTCCGGTCAGCACCCGGGCGAGGGTGGACTTGCCGCAGCCGGACTCGCCGACCAGGCCGACGATCTCACCGCGCCCCACCTCCAGGGTGGCGTCGGTGAGGGCATGCACCGCGTCGCGGCGGAACACCCCGCCGCTGCGGGCCTTGTGGCGTACGTGGACGCCATCGAGCCTGATCACAGGGCGCTCCCTTCCAGCAGTGCGGCCTGCGCCGGGTGGTGGCAGGCGAAGCCGTGGTCGTTCGTGGTGCCACGCCGCGTGAGACCGGGGGTGGTGGTGCGGCACAGCTCGGTGGCCGCGGCGCAACGCGAGGCGAAGCGGCAGCCCTCGCCGAAGCCCTGCGGGGCGGGGACGATGCCGCGGATCTGATGCAGCCGGCCGGCGCCCGCTTCCAGGGAGACGACCGAGCCGAGAAGGCCACGGCTGTAGTGGTGGGTGGGGTCGGTGAGCACGGAGCGAGTGGCGCCGATCTCGGCGAGGCGGCCCGCGTACATCACGGCGACGCGGTGCGAGAGGTCGCCGACGAGCGCCAGGTCGTGCGAGACGAGGACCATGGCGAAGCCGAGTTCGTCGCGGAGCCGGACGAGGAGTTCGACGACCTGGGCCTGGACGGTGACGTCGAGGGCGGTGGTCGGCTCGTCCGCGATGAGCAGGCGCGGGCTGCGGGACAGGGCCATGGCGATCAGGACGCGCTGGCGCTGGCCGCCGGAGAGCTCGTGCGGATAGCTGCGCAGGGTGCGCTCCGGGACGAGGCCGACCAGTTCGAGGAGTTCGGCCGGGGTCTTCGTGCCGCCGCGCGAGGTGAGCTGCTTCAGCTGGGTGCCGACGAGTACGGACGGGTTGAGGGAGGAGAGCGCATCCTGGTAGACCATCGCGATCTCGGGGCCCATCAGGGCGCGGCGTTCCTTCGGCGGGAGATTCAGCAGGTTCCGGCCGCGGTACAGGATCTCGCCACTGACCTCGGCGTTGCGGGCGAGGAGGCCCATCACCGCAAGGCTGGTGATGGACTTGCCGCAGCCGGACTCGCCGACCAGGCCGAGGGTCTCGCCCTCGTGGACGGTGAAGTTCAGTCGGTCGACGACGGGGATGGCGCCGTAGCGGTCGGGGAAGCGGATCGCGAGGTCGCGTACGACGAGGAGTTCGGCGGCGTCCTCACGTACCGCGGTGATGGTCGGCTCGGTGGCGTTGACGCGGTTCGCGAGCTTGGTCAGGGCGGCGTCGATGTCCACGGTGGACGCGGCCTCGACGGGGTCGGGGGCCGTGGCCGTGGTGGGGTCGGCGGCGGCGCGGGCGCTCTTCGGCGCGGCGGAGGCGTCGGTGAGCCCCTCGGAGAGGATGTTGAGCGCGAGGACGGTGATCAGCAGCGCGAGGCCGGGGAAGAAGGTGGCCCACCAGCCGCCGGCCAGGAGAATCTGCCGGCCGTAGGCGAGGACGCTGCCCCAGCTCGGGTCGGGGTCCTGCACTCCGGCGCCGATGAAGGAGAGGCTCGCCTCGAAGATGATCGCCTCGGCGACCATGACGGTGGCGAACACCATGACGGGGGCCATGCAGTTGACGGCGACATGACGGAGCACGATGTAGCCGCGGCGGGCGCCGATGACCTTCTCGGCGGCGACGTAGTCCTCGCCGTACTGGGACAGCACATTGGCGCGGACCACGCGGGCCAGCGACGGGGTGTAGACGAACGCGATGGTGAAGATGATCACCGGGATGCTGGTGCCGAAGACCGCGACGAGGACGGCGGCCAGCGCGATCGGCGGGAACGACATCACGACGTCGAGGGTGCGCATGACGGACTCGTCGCCGAGCCGGCGGGAGGTCGCGGCGAGCGAACCGAGGACGGCGCCGACGGCCAGGGCGACGGCGGTCGCACCGAGTCCGATGGTCAGTGAGTAGCGGGAGCCGTGCACGACCCGGGCGAAGACGTCGCGGCCGGCCCGGTCGGTGCCGAACCAGTGGTCGCCGCTGGGCGCTTGTACCGGGGTGCCGGTGGTCAGCGGGTCCTGGGTGATCAGCGGGGCGAGGACGGCGCCGAGGATGACGACGAGCAGCACGCCGAGCGCGATGCGGGAGGTGACCGGAAGGGCGCGGAACGCGATGCCCGGTCGGGAGAGTCTGTTGGCCAGTCGGCCCGTGGCAAACATGTCACACCGTCCTGATGCGCGGATTGACCAGCAGATAGAGCAGGTCGACGATGACGTTGACCACCAGGAACGCGATGGCGATGGTCAGTACGGTGCCCTGGACCAGGGCGACATCGCCGCCGGTGACACCTTCGAGGATGAGCTTGCCCATGCCGGGCAGGTCGAAGATCGCTTCGATGACGACAGCGCCGCTGAGCAGGTAGCCGACCTTGATGCCGAGCACGGTCAGCGGGGTGACGAGCGCGTTGCGCAGCACCGAGCGGATGACCAGGAGCGGCGGCAGTCCGTTGCCGCGGGCGGTGCGGACGTAGTCACGGTCGAGTTCGGCGACCATCGACGTCCGTACGAGACGGGCGAGCGAGGCGGACACCGGGAGTGCGAGTGAGATCGCGGGCAGCGCCATGGTGGTGAGCCAGCCGCTGACCGAGTCGGCGGGATTGGTGTATCCACCGGTCGGGAAGACCGGCGTGTTCAGTGCGAACTGCTGGATGAGCAGCACCCCGAGCCAGAAGGACGGGATGGCGACCCCAGCCATGGACAGCACCCGGAACAGCTGGTCGGGCCAGCGGTCCCGGTACATGGCGCCGGTCACACCGAACAGGACGGCGAGGACGACCGCGAGGATCAGCCCGAGGGACGTCAGCTGCACGGTGAGCGGGAAGGCGGCGGTGATCCGGTCGAAGACGGGCTGGCTCGGCGGGACGGTCATCCCCAGGTCGAAGTGGAGCAGCTGCCCGAGGAAGTGGAAGTACCGCACGGGCAGCGGGTCGTCCAGCCCGTTGGCCTCGGCGAAGGCCGCACGGGCCTCGGGGGTGGCGCTCTCCCCGAGCGCGTTGAATGCCGGGGCGACAGGCGAGAACTGCAGCACCACGAAGACGAGCAGCGCGATGCCGAGGATCATCACCGGCATCATCGCGACGCGGCGCAGCGCGAGCCGGAGAAAAGCAACCATCGTCGGGTTCCTTGCGGTTGGTCGGCCGGGTCCGGTCCACCTGGCTGGGGTGGACCGGACCGGGTGATCGGGTGCGGTGGTTCAGCACCGGGTGATCTGACGTGGGGGTTCCGTCGCCGGATGTCCGTCGGACGGATGCACGACGGCGGATGACCGGCGCGGCGTGTCCCCCGCCGGCCCGGTCGGGAGTCGCGCGCGGTCAGGCGCGGCTGACGTCCAGGAACGACAGGCCCGTGGTGGGCAGCGGCTTGAAGCCGGGCAGCGCCTTCTCGTTCCAGGCGGTGGGCAGCTTCCGGTGCAGGATCGGGTAGAGCGCGGCCTCGTCGGCGACGAGGTCGGTGACCTGGCCCCACAGCTCCTTGCGCTTCGTCTCGTCGGCTGCCTGGGCTGCCTTGTCGAGGAGCTGCTTGACCTGCTTGTACGCGGCGGACTTGCCCCAGCCGTAACGGCTCTCCGGCCAGAAGCCGTAGTAGAACCAGCGCAGCAGCAGGTCGGCGTCGTTGCCGAAGACGGACGGGTCGCCGGGGGCGACGAGGACGTCGAAGCCGCCCTTGTCGACCTTGGCGTACTGGGCGGGCGACTGCGCGATGTCGAGGGTGACCTCGACGCCGGCCGCCTTCCAGCTCTCCTTCAGCAACGGGGCGATGTCCTTGACCCAGCCGGTGTCGGTGGTGAGCACCGTGAAGGACAGATCCTTGACGCCCGCGTCGGCGAGCAGCTTCTTCGCCCTGGTCACGTCGTGCGTGTAGACGGTGGCGGCCTTGTGGTAGTCGGGGTGGGTGGCCGGGACATAGCCCGTGGCCGCCGCGGCGTTGCCGACCATCGCGGTGGAGATGATCTTCTCGGTGTCCAGGGCGTAGTGCAGCGCCTGGCGCACCCGCTTGTCGGCGAACCGCTTGTCGGCGGTGTTGAACATCAGGAAGAGCAGGCCGAAGGACTGTACCGACTCGGTCTTCGTGGAGCCGGAGAGCCGCTTCACGTCGATGTAGGGGACGTCCTCGATGGCCTGGATCCGGCCGGACTCCATGGCGCTGACGCGCGCCGACGGGTCCGACATCAGGCGCCAGATCATCTTCTTGGCCTTGGCCGGGTGCGGGCCGTTGTACTTGTCGTAGGCCTCGAAGACGATCTTGTCCTCGCGGGTGGCCGAGACGAACGCGTACGGCCCGGAGCCGACCGGCTTCGCGTCGAACGCCTTGGGGTCGGGCTCGACGATCTTCCTCGGGACGATCCGGGCCACGGCGATACGGGACGGGAAGAGCGCGAAGGCGTACCTGAGCTTGAACTCGACCGTGCTCGCGTCGATGGCCTCGACGGTGTCGATGAACGGCACGAACTGCGCCATCAGTGAGGTGTTCTTCGGGTCCAGGATGCGTTCGAAGCTGAACACCACGTCGTCGGCGGTGACCGGCGATCCGTCGTGGAAGGTGGCGCCCTTGCGGAGCGTGGCCCGGTAGGTCGTGGCGTTGATCTTCTTCGGCATCTCGGTGGCGAGCGCGGGGCGGGCCACGAGCGTTGCCGGATCGAGATCCACGAGGCCTTCGAAGATGTGCATGTTGGCGGCGTACGGAGTCGCGCCCGAGGTGATCATCGGGTCGAAGCCGGTCGACAGGGGGTACGAGAGACCGGCCTCGATGAGGCCGCTGCCGCTGCCCTTGCCCGGCGAGCCGTCGGCGGTCGAGGTCGGTCCGCCGCATGCGGAAAGGCTCGCCGTGATGGCTGCCGCCGCACCGACAGCAGTGGTGTAACGCAGGAAGGTGCGGCGCTCGACACCGGCTGATCTCAGCTCGGGCACGGGTCCTCCAGGGATGTCGGGGGTGGGACGGAAGGGCGGGAAAGAACGAGGGCGGAAGCAGGATCACGGAGATCGCAAAGCCCGAAGCATCAGACGTCAGATGTCTGATGCCTTGATAGCGTGGGAACGTAGCTTGACAATGGAGAGGGGTCAAGAGGTGGGGAGTTCACATATGTCCGGTACGAGGCCCGGCCGGCAGCTGCTCCGGCAGGAAGTCGTCGAGGGCATCAAGCGCTACATCCTCGAAAAGCGACTGCGCCCCGGAGACCCGCTGCCCACCGAGCCGGCCCTGTGCGAGGCGCTCGGCGCCAGCCGTTCCAGCGTCCGCGAGGCCGTCAAGATCCTCAATGCGCTGGACATCGTCGAGGTCCGCCACGGGCACGGCACATACGTCGGCCGGCTGAGCCTGTCCGCCCTGGTGGAGAGCCTGACCTTCCGCGGGCTGCTCTCCCCCGACGACGACTTCCAGGTGTTGGCCGACCTCGTCGACGTACGCGAGCTCTTCGAACGCGGGATGGCCGACCGGATCGTCTCGCTGCTGACCCCGGAACAGCTCGACTCGCTGGAAGGCCTGGTGGCCACCATGCGCGCGACCGGGACGCAGGAGGGGAACGACTTCGTGGAAGCCGACCGGGCGTTCCACGCGCTGCTGGTGGCACCGCTCGGCAACCAGCTGATCGGCCAGCTGTCGATGGCCTTCTGGGACGTGTACGCGATCGTCGCGCCGCATCTCGACGGATTCACCCACGCCGACGAGACGACGACGATCGCCGCCCACCAGAACATCGTGGACGCCGCGCGGGCCGGTGACATCGCCGGCTTCATGAAGGCGCTGGGCGAGCACTACGCGCCGGTCAGGCGGCGGATCTCGGAGGCCCGCGCCCGCGACGCGGCAGCCATGGACTGACCGGACGTCGACGTCCACCGGGGAACGGAGCCAGGCCCTGCCGCTCACAGGGCCTGGCCCGGCGGGCCCTTGACGAGTGCCGCAGCGGTGCCTGGGGTCCGTGCGCGAACAGGACATCAGACAGGTGGCGGCACCCGCGTACGCACTGCCCCGTCCGCGGGCAGCACGTACGCGGGTGCTCCTTCAGCGGGCGCCGGACACCGGCGCCCGCGCCGCACCGGTCAGCTCGGCCATGTCGACGATCCGGTCCGCTGCCTCCGCCACTGCCGGATCGTGGGTCGCCACGACGGTGACGCACCGGTCCCGGCGGGTGCGGTCGGCGAGGAGAGCGGCCAGTTCGCCCGCCTGTGAGCGGTCGACGGCCGCGGTGGGTTCGTCGACCAGCAGCAGGTTCGGCGCGAGGAACAGGGCACGGGCCAGGGCGACGCGCTGGCGTTCGCCGCCGGAGAGCTCCTCCGGGCGGTGGCGCAGGCGGTGGCCGAGACCGACCTCGGCCAGCGCTTCCTCGGCGCGGGCACGGTACGCGCGAGGGCGCCTGCCGCTGATGTACACGGCGGCCAGGAGCTGTTCGACCGCGGGCAGGCCGGAGAGCAGATTGCCGCTCTGGAACATGTAGCCGATCCGTTCACGGCGGATCGCCGCACGCTGTGCGTCGGTGCGGGTCGCCAGGTCCTCGCCGTCCAGCAGGACCTGGCCGGCGGTGGGCCGCAGCAGGGCGCCCGCGACGGCGAGCAGGGTGGACTTGCCTGATCCGGACGGGCCGACGAGCGCGGTCGTACAGCCGGGCGCGAAGGTGACATCGAGGCCGTCGAGGACGGTGGTACGGGCGTCGGCGCGACCGAATTCAACGGTGACGCCGGTCAGTTCGAGGCTCATCGGCTGGCTCCCAGCATGGTCAGTGGGTCGGCGGAGGTGACCCGGCGCAGGGTCAGGGCGGTGCCCGCGAGGCCGACGGCGGCGACGGTGCACATGGTGACGGCGAGCGTGGCGGCGGGCAGGCTGAACGGCACCTGCTCACCGACCAGCAGCCCGACGGCTGCGGCGAGGACGGCGCCCGCCGCGGTGCCGAGGACGACGACCAGCGCGGCCTGGAGCACGGTGTGGGCGAGCAGCCGCCTGCGGGAGGCGCCGAGGGCGCGGAGCAGGGCCAGTTCGGGCCGGCGCTGCACGGTCCACACCGCGAAGAACGCGCCGACGACCAGCGGGGCGATCAGGTAGAGGAAGACCTGGATCAAGTTCATCGTGACGCGTTCACCGGTGTAGCCGGGGGCCGCCTCGTACGCCTTCTCCTTGGTGAGCGTCGTGGTGGAGAGCCGCTGGTCGAGGGCGGCGAACGAGGCGTCGCCGGCACGGCGTACGGCAAGGGCGCTGAACTGGTCGGGGATCGTGACGGTGGCGGAGGCCGGGGCGCCCGGGGTGCTGAAGCGGATGCGCTGCCAGGTCGTCAACGGGACGTAGGCGGCGGGAACATGCCCGTAACTGGAACGGTCGGTGAGGCCGGTGACGTGCAGCCGGATGCCGAGCCGGTCGATGACGAGGGTGTCCCCGACCCTTACCCCCTCGTCGGCGAGCTTGGCGGGGCCCGGCGGGCTCGACTCCGGTCAGCGTTCGAGGCGCGTGCGGATGCCGTCGAAGTGTGTGCGCATCGCCCGCACCGCCCGTTCCCCGTCGGCCGCCGCGACCGCCGCGACGATCTCGCGGTGCTGGGCGCAGGTGACCCCGGGGTCCTGGTGACCGTCGTCGACGTCCTCGCGCACCCGGTCCATGGCCGCCCAGAACGCGTCCAGCACCTCGCTCAGCAGGTGATTGTCGAGCGAGGAGTACAGCGCGAGGTGGAACGCGCGGTCGGTGGAGCGCGCGACGCGTCCGGTGCGCGCCTCGGCCTCCATCTTGGCCACGAGCCCGTGCAACACGGCCAGATCCTCTTCCGGTATGCCGGCCGTGACGGCTCCGACCAGCCCCGCCTCCAGCGCCTCCCGCACCTTCATCAGCTCGGCGAGCCCGGGCTCACCCCGGCCGTGCCGGACGGCCGCGCGGAAGGCGAGCGCCTCGACGAACGGCGAGAGGGAGAGCGAGCCGACGAACGTGCCGAAGCCGCGGCGGACCTCCACGACGTTGACAGCCTGGAGCGCCTTCAGAGCCTCGCGCACGGAGACACGTCCGACCCCGAACATCTCCATCAGCTCGGCCTCGGTGGGCAGCGCGTCGCCGGGGCCGAGCCTGCGTTCCAGGATCAGCTCCTTCACCTGGCGTTCTATGTCCTGAGCCATGGTGGGGCGCGCCACAACGTCCTCCTGAGGTGCTGTTGCCCCTTGACCGGTCGCAGGAGCATCTGTTTAAGGTGAGGTCAGACATAGGACATCTTACGTCTCACGTCTCGATCTGCGCAGCCGCCACAGGCCGCGATCGGTGTCCCGACAAGCTGGAGCCCTCACCATGTCTCTGACCGCACCGCTGCACGGCGTCGTCCCGCCGGTCTGCACCCCGCTCGACTCCCACGGGGAGGTCGACACCGCTTCTCTGGCCGAGCTGGTCGAGCACCTCATCGGCGGGGGCGTGCACGGACTCTTCGCGCTCGGCTCGACCAGCGAGGTCGCCTACCTCACCGACGAGCAGCGCGCCGCAACTCTGGAGACCGTCGTCCGTGTCACCGACGGCCGCGTCCCGGTACTGGCTGGTGTCATCGACACCACCACCGCACGCGTCGCCGAGCACGCCAGGACCGCCGCCGGCCTCGGCGCGGACGCACTGGTTGCGACGGCGCCGTTCTACACCCGCACCCACGGCAAGGAGATCGCCCAGCACTTCCGCCGGCTGCGGACGGCCGTCGATCTGCCGCTGTTCGCCTACGACATCCCGGTCGCCGTCCACAGCAAGCTTTCCTCCGCGCTGGTACGCGAGCTCGCCAAGGACGGCACGCTGGCCGGCCTCAAGGACAGCAGCGGCGACGAGGGCGGGCTGCGCCGGCTGATCGTGGAGCTCGGCGGGCGCGAGGGCCGCAGGGAGGGACCGGCTCCAGAGTTCAGCATCCTCACCGGTTCCGAACTCACCGTGGACGCGGCGCTGCTGGCCGGCATCGACGGCGTGGTGCCGGGCATCGGCAATGTCGACCCGGCCGGGTACGTCCGGCTGTACAACGCCGCGCGGGCCGGCGACTGGGCGCTCGCCGCGAGGGAGCAGGAGCGGCTCGTCGCACTGTTCGCCATGGTCGATGTCGGCCCGGAGGCGGACATGGGTCGCAGCTCGTCGGCGCTCGGGGCGTTCAAGGCCGCGCTGCAGCTGCTCGGGATCATCGCGTGCGGCGACACCGCGTTCCCGCAGATCCGGCTGAGCGACGAGTCGGTCGCCCTGGTGGCGCAGCGGCTGCGCGCCGCCGGCCTGCCCACGGTCCGATGAGCCAGAGCCCGCCGTCCTCGGCCACCGGCGCCCCGGTGATCGGACTCGATCTCGGTGGTACGAAGATCGCCGCCGCGCTCTTCGGCGCGGACGGCACCGTCCTGGCGCGGCACAGCCGGCCCACCCCGGCCCGGGACGGCGCCCCGGCGGTGCTCGACGCGCTCGCGGCGGCGGCCGCCGAGGTCGACCCGGCGCGGCTCGCCACCGCGCTCGGCGTCGCCGCCGCCGGAGTCGTCGATCCCCGTACCGGCAGGGTCACCAGCGCCACCGACTCGCTCCGCGGCTGGGCGGGCACCGCGCTCGGTGCCGGGCTCGCGGACCGTACCGGACTGCCGGTGGCCTGCGACAACGACGTACGCGCCACTGCCGGGCCGGAGCTCGCCGCGCTGGTCGCGGAGGGGTCGGCCCATGCGTCGCTGCTGTTCGCTGCGATCGGTACCGGTGTGGGCGGCGCGGTCGCCGTCGACGGGCGGATGCTGCACGGCGCCTCCGGTATCGCCGGACATCTCGGCCATCTGCCCAGCCCTGAGGCCGCGGGGCTGCCCTGCACCTGCGGTGCCACCGGCCACCTGGAGGTCATCGCCTCCGGCCCCGGCATCACCGCCCACTACGAACGGCTCACCGGCACCTCGGTGGACCGGCTCGAGACCGTGGCCGAGCGGGCCGCGCGGGGCGACGCGGACGCCGTCCACGCCATCACCACCGGCGCGGCCGCCACCGGCCAGGTGCTCGGCGGGCTCGCCAATGCCCTCGGCCCCGACCGGGTCGTCATCGGCGGCGGCGTCCCCCGGATCGGCTCGCTGTACGGCGATGCGCTCGCCGCGGCGTTCGTCGCCGAGCTGATGCCACCACTACGGGGACTCGTACCCGTCGCACCGCTGTTCGGCCACGACGCCGCGGTGCTCGGCGCCGCGGCCCTGACCACCACTCTCCCTCTCCACCACCCAGGAGCTCTCCGATGACCGCGCAGGAACTGGCCGCCTCTCTCCAGGGCAAGCTGATCGTGTCCTGTCAAGCGCCTCCCGGTGACCCGATGCGGGAGACCGGCACCCTGGTCCGGCTCGCGCAGTCCGCCGCCGCCGGTGGCGCCGCAGCGATCCGGGCCAATGAGCCGGAGGTCGTCGCCGCGATCGCCGCGGCCGTCGAACTGCCGGTCATCGGGCTCTGGAAGGACGGCGACATCGGCGTCTACATCACCCCGACCGTCCGGCACGCCCTGGCGGTCGCCGAGGCGGGCGCCGCCGTCGTCGCCGCCGACGCCACCGACCGGCCGCGCCCCGACGGCTCGGCCTTCGCCGAGCTGGTCACCGCGGTCCATGGGGCCGGTGCGCTGGTCATGGCCGATGTGTCGACACTCGCCGAGGGCGTCGCCGCGGCCGCGCAGGGCGCGGACTTCGTCTCGACGACGCTGTCGGGCTATGTGCCCGGGACGCCGAAGCAGACCGGTCCCGATCTCGACCTGGTGGCGGCGCTCTCCGCCGCGATCGACGTCCCGGTGGTCGCCGAAGGCCGTATCAACACCCCCGAAGAGGCCGCCGAGGCCCTGGCCCGCGGCGCCCACAGCATCGTCGTCGGCACCGCCATCACCGCTCCCACCGCCCTGACCACGCGCTTCGTGGCGGGCATAACCCGTCCCTGAACCAGCCCCCACCACGCGGGCGGCCACTCAAGGGCGAGTGCCGTGCCGCATCCTGGAGACACCGTGCAGACCGCCACACCCCCCACGCTCCCCTGGTACCGCGAGGTGAGCCCCACCCAGTGGAAGTCGTTCTTCGCCGCCTGGATCGGTTATGTCCTCGACGGCTTCGACTTCGTGCTGATCACTCTCGTCCTCACCGAGATCAGTGACGACTTCGGTCTGAGCACGGTGCAGGCGGCCAGTCTGATCTCCGGTGCGTTCATCACCCGCTGGTTGGGCGGTGCGGTGCTCGGCGCCGTCGGAGACCGCTTCGGGCGCAAGCTCTCCATGATCCTGTCGATCCTGCTGTACTCGCTCGGCACCTTCGCCTGCGGGTTCGCCTGGAACTACCACAGTCTGTTCGCCGCCCGGCTCGCCATCGGCATGGGCATGGCCGGTGAGTACAGCGCCAGTTCCACCTACGTGATGGAGAGCTGGCCGGCGAAGCTGCGCAGCCGGGCCAGCGGATTCCTGATCTCCGGCTTCTCGGTCGGCTCGGTGCTCGCCGCACAGGTATACAACTGGGTCGTGCCGTCGCTCGGCTGGCGCTGGATGTTCTACCTGGGCCTGATCCCGATCGCGATCGCGCTGTGGATGCGGCGGGCGCTCCCGGAGGCCGAGGAGTGGACGGAGTCCGTCGCGGAGAAGGGCGCCAAGCCCAATCCGTTCCGGCCGCTGTTCGTCACCCGTGCCCGGGCCACCGTCAACACGATGCTCGTCGTCCTCGCCACCGTCTCTCTCTTCATGATCTTCACCCCGGCCGGTACGGGGATGGTGCCGGTGCTGTCGGTGGTCGCCGGCCTGACGCTCGCCGCGTTCGCCGTGCAGCTGGGCGGGAAGCGCAGCTGGTTGCTGTATCTGTCGATGATCGTGACGCTGTTCTTCGCGTTCCTGTACTCGTGGCCGATCCAGGCACTGCTGCCCACGTATCTGAAGACGGAGCTGGGCTACACCCCCGACCAGGTCACCGATGTCCTCTACTTCGCGGGCTTCGGCACGATGGTCGGCTGCTGGACGGCGGGCTTCCTGGGCGACCGGATCGGCGCGAAGAAGGCGTATGCCCTGACGCTGCTGGCATCGCTCGCCTTCGTCTATCCGGTCTTCGCCGTGCACAACAATCTGCTGCTGCTCGGCGTCCTGCTCTTCCTGCTGCAGGCGACGAGTTTCGGCATCTCGGGGCTGCTGCCGCGCTACATCGGCGGCCACTTCCCGACCCGGAGCCGGGGCGCGGCGCTCGGCTTCACGTACAACGTGGGAGCGCTGGGCGGCGCCGTCGCACCGGTGCTCGGGGCGCATCTCGCGTCCGGCATGGACCTGGGCCGGGCGCTGGCCGTGCTGACGTTCGCGGGCACGGTGATCGTGGTGCTGCTGGTCGGGTTCGACGTACCGGCACGGCTGAACCGGCTCACGGACCCGGACGCGGAGTGGGATCATCTGGCGGTGCCGTCGGCGACGGAGCTGGTGGCCTGAGAGCCCGTCGGGTGACCTTCGATCGGAAAGCGGACGCGGTCTGGTGCGTGCGATTCCAAGGCGCTGGAAGGTCCTCGGATAGGGTCTCCCCTGCTCGTCGTGGTTGGGGCGCTGAATCGCCGATCGGCAGTGAGACGCTCGGCGTCTCACTGCCGATCGTCGCCTACCGAAGTCAGACGTCCGGCCACCGATCGAGACGACGTCTCAGTGTGACACCGCAGACCATTGGTGAGATGTGGATCACCTTTCGGGGGTGGATGTCACACTCCGGGTGCCCGGATCGCTCTCAGTCCTGAATGCATCCGCGACGAGAGGCTCTCCGATGTACTACCCCCCGCCGGACTCACAGGCAGCCTCATCCGAAGGCAGCCCGCGGGAGGCGGCGTCAGATCCGGCGGCGGACACCGCGACACTGGTGTTCAACGACCACCGTGAGCTGCTGTTCTCCATCGTCTACAACATGCTCGGCAGCGTCGCCGACACCGAGGACGTGTTGCAGGAGACATGGCTGTCGTGGACGACCAGAAACCAGGCGCCGAGTGCGGAGCGGATCGACAGCCCGCGCGCCTACCTGGTGCGGATCGCGGTGAACCGGGCCCTCGCCCACCAGGCCACCATCAGTCGCCGCCGTGAAACCTACGTCGGGCCATGGCTGCCTGAACCGCTCGTCGGCCCCCTCACCGACACTTCCGTCCCCGACAATGCCGCTGATGAGGCAGTGCGCGCCGAGTCGGTGTCAATGGCGCTGCTGGTGGTCCTGGAAACCCTCACTCCACTGGAACGCGGGGTGTTCGTCCTGCACGAGGTGTTCGGCTACGCCCACACCGAGATCGCAGAAATCCTCGGCCGCAGTCCCTCGGCGATTCGCCAGCTCGCCCATCGCGCCCGCGAGCACGTCCACGCCCGACGTGCCCGCTACGAGCCCGCCCCGCACGTCCGGCAGCAGGTGACCGAACGGTTCCTGGCCGCCGCGCTCGGCGGTGACCTGGACGCCCTCCTTCAGATTTTGGCGCCGGAGGTGACCCTGTGGGGGGACGCCGGAGGCAAGGGCCAAGCAGCGGGGGGCTGGCGGCCGCTCCATGGCCGGGGCAAGGTCGCCCGCCTGCTCGCCGCTGTGGGCCCCCACTCCGGCAAGGGCCTCGACATCGCCTACCGCAGCGTCAACGGCGACCCGTCGGCGCTGCTGTTCGCCGGCGACACCCCCTACGCCGTCCTCGTCCTCGACCTCACTCCGGACGGCAACCAGGTGTGCGGGATCTACGCCGTCGCCAATCCCGACAAGCTCTCTCACGTCGACTGAACACTGAGGAATTTACATCGTGCGAAGAATGGCGTCATTGCCCAGTGGCAGAGTGGCGAAATGGGTCGTCCTCGCCCTCTGGATGGCCCTGCTGGTCCCGGCCCTCATGCTGGCCGGCAAGCTCGGCGACGTTGAGAAGAACGACAATTCGGCCTGGCTGCCCAGTAACGCGGAGTCGACCAAGGTCGTCGACCGAGCCGAGAAGTTCCAGTCTGCCGATACCCTGCCCACGATTGTGATCTACGACCGGCCCGAGGGCATCACCTCCGCCGACATGACCAAGACCCGAGCCGACGCCGAAGCCTTCAAGGGCATCACAAACGTCGTGGGGCAGCCACAGGGCCCGGTGAAGGCCCGGGACGGCAAGGCCATCCAGACCGTGGTCCAGGTTCACAAGGACAAGACGGGCTGGGAAGGGATCGGCAAGGTCGTCGACGCGATGGCCAAGGTCGGCGAAGAGAACGCGGGTGGTCTCGGGTTCCACGTCACGGGACCGGCCGGTTACGCATCCGACTCGATCAAGGCCTTCAGCGGAGGAGGCGGCCTGACAACGATCACCGCGTTGGTGGTGGTCGTGATCCTGCTGTTCACCTACCGCAGCCCGTTGCTGCCACTGCTGCCACTGCTGACCGTGGGCGTCGCCCTGGTCACGTCGGAAGCGGTGATCTACCTGCTGGCGAAGAACGCCGGACTCACCGTCAACAAGCAGACCAGCTTCATCCTGACCGTGCTGGTGTTCGGTGCCGCCACCGACTACGCCCTCCTGCTCATCTCGCGGTACCGGGAGGAGTTGGGGCGGCACGAGGACCGGCACGAGGCGATGGCGGAGGCCCTGCACCGCTCAAGTCCCGCGATCATCGCCAGCGCCGCGACCGTCGCGGTCAGCCTGATGCTGCTGATGCTGGCCACCCTCAACTCCACCCAAGGGCTCGGGCCGGCCTGTGCCGTGGGCATCCTCGTCGGGTTGCTCGCCATGGTCACCCTGATGCCGGCCCTGCTGGTCATCTGCGGCCGCTGGATCTTCTGGCCGGTGAAGCCGTCGTACGGATCGGCCGGGGCGACCAAGGAGGGCCTCTGGACCCGGGTCGGCACCGCCGTCTCCGGCCGACCGCGGATCGTGTGGATCGGCACCGCGCTCGCCCTCGGCGTCATGGCGATCGGGGTGTTCGGGCTCAAGGCCGACGGGCTCTCCGCCAAGGACCAGTTCACCAACAAGCCGCAGATGGCCGTCGGCGAGGAGATCCAGTCCAGGCACTTCCCGGCCGGGTCGGGCGACCCCATCTACGTCGTGGCCAAGGCCGCCTCGGCGGAGCAGGTGAAGACCGCGCTGTCCGGCGTCCCAGGAGTCGCTGACGTCTCGACGCCTATGACCAAGGATGGTGAGGCCATCATGCTCGGGGAGCTCAAGGACGATCCCAGCAGCACGGCCGCGATGCGCACCGTCAAGCAGGTCAGAACCGCGGTCCACAAGATCGAGGGGGCGGATGCCCGAGTCGGCGGCAACACGGCGATCACTCTGGACACACAAGAAGCGGCCGCCCGTGACTCCAAGGTGATCATCCCCATCGTGCTGGTCGTGGTGTTCCTCATCCTCACGCTGCTGCTGCGCGCGATCGTCGCCCCGCTGCTGCTCATGGCGACGGTGGTGCTGTCGTTCGGAGCGGCCCTTGGCGTGAGCGGTCTGATGTTCAACCACGTGTTCCACTTCGCCGGGGCGGAAGCCTCCTTCCCGCTTCTGACGTTCGTGTTCCTGGTCGCCCTGGGCATCGACTACAACATCTTCCTGGTCACCCGGGTGCGCGAAGTGACACTGCTGCACGGCACCCGGCGCGGCGCGCTGATGGGTCTGTCCACCACTGGGGGCGTGATCACCTCAGCGGGTCTGGTGCTGGCCGGTACCTTCGCGGCGATGGCCTCGCTGCCGCTGGTGTTCGCGGCCGAGCTCGGGTTCGCGGTGGCGTTCGGCGTGCTGCTGGACACCATGATCGTCCGCTCGGTGCTGGTCACCGCGCTGACCCTGGACGTGGGTCGATGGATGTGGTGGCCCAGCAAACTGTTCAGGCGTCACGACGCCCCCCGGCCGCCGGTGGGCAAGCCCGACCTCGAACCCGCTCTCAGGGGCATGTGACAGCCTTCCGCCACGGGTCTTCCGGCGCCTGCCGGGAGGCCCGGTAAGGACGACAGGCGGACACGGCCCCGTCGCGGAGCATCCGCAGCCGAGGCATGACCGATTCGTACAAGACCCGTGGCGCGTGTCCGTTCTACGTTCGGACCATGACTCCACGACTCGACGCGATCGGCATCACGACCGCGGATCTGGCCGCATCGCTCGTCTTCTACCGCCGGCTCGGGCTCGACATCCCGGCCGGGGCGGATTCCGCACCCCATGTCGAAGTGACCCTGCCGGGCGGGCAGCGCCTCATGTGGGACACCGAGGACGTCATCCGCTCCTACGACCCCGAGTGGTCCGGTGCGCGGGGCGGCGACCGGGTCGGGCTCGCGTTCCGCTGCGACGGTCCGGCGGAGGTGGACGCGGTGTACGACGATCTGACCGGCGCCGGGTACCGGGGCCATCTGAAGCCGTGGGACGCCGTGTGGGGGCAGCGTTACGCGGTGGTCCTCGACCCGGACGGCTGCGCGGTGTCGCTGTTCGCCAACGCCTCGCAGTAGGCGGTCAGGGTCGTACCGGCCAGTTCGCGCATCTCCCGTGCGAGATGCGCCTGGTCGGTGCAGCCCGCCACGAGCGCCGCCGCGGCGTACGGCGTTCCGGACCGTACGAGAGCGAGCGCGCGCTGCAGCCGCAGGACCCGGGCCAGGGTCTTGGGCCCGTAGCCGAAGGCCGCCAGGGAACGGCGGTGCAGTTGGCGAGCGCCGAGACCGGCCGTGTGCGCGGTGTCGGCGACGGACCGGCCCCGCGCCAGCTGCACGGCGACGGACCGCATCAGCGGGTCCGCCGGCCCCGTCTCGGCCGCCCGCCGCAGTGCCACGGACTCCAGGGCCGTGGCGGGGTCGGCGGCATCGGCGATGCGCTCGGCGAGTACGCGCATCTGAGCGGCCGGCCACAGATCGGCGAGCTCGACCCGCTGATCACGCAGTTCGTCCGCCGGTACGCCGAGGAGCGCCGGTGCGGTGCCGGGGGCGAACCGGATGCCGGTGAACCGCCCGCCGGTCGCGCCGGCGGGCTCGTACGCACGGGTGTCGGGCCCGGCGACGAGCAGCCGGCCGTCGATCCAGAGCAGGTCCATGCAGCCGTCGGGCAGTACCGGTCGGACAGGCCCCTCGGGCACCTGCCGGGTCCAGACGACCGCCCCGCCGAACCGGGACTCCCGCTCCTCGTACGTGTCGCCCATGGCTCCACGCTAACGGCCTCCCCCACGACAGGGGGTGGATCGGCGAGCGGCGTCGTGCGGCTTCGACGACAACGCGGCAAGCGGAGTCGCAGGGCGTCGGAAGGCCAGTCCCTGTCGTGGGGGAGGCCGTAAGGGCTGTCCCCGCTACGAACGGGACTCCCGGGACCCCTTCGTCTCCTGCTTCGCATCCTTGGCCGGGTCCTTGGCGATGTCCTTCTCGCCCCTCGGCTGCAGCAGCCGGGACTTCACATCGTCCGGCGGCAGGAACCGCGACCACCGCTCCGGGAACTCGGACGGCATATAGGGACTGTCACCGTCCTCGTCGTACTCCGCCTTCGTCCGTGCCACCAACTCCGCGGCCTGGGCGGCCCGCGCCCGGTCGTTGGCCGCACGTGCCGCCGCCGTCGCCACCGACGGCCACACCCGGTCGATGGCGGCGTTGACCGCCGCCCCCACCAGTACCGCGAACGCGGAGATGCCGATCCACAGCAGCACCGCGATGGGGGCGGCCAGCGACCCGTAGATCGTCGGCCCCTCGACCGTACTGGTCAGATAGATCCGCAGCAGGAAGCTGCCGACCACCCACATGGCGAGCGCCACCAGCGCGCCCGGCACGTCCTCCATCCAGGGCGACCGGACCGGCACGGACACGTGGTAGAGCGTCGTCAGGAACGCGATCGACAGCAGGATCACCAGCGGCCAGTACAGGACGCTGATGACCTCCGTGCCCCACGGGACGAACTCCACGACCCGGTCGGGGCCGACCACCAGCAGCGGCAGTACGACCGCGCCGAGCAGCAGCGCGACGATGTACAGCAGGAAGGAGAGCAGCCGCGTCTTGACGATGCCGCGCTGGCCGTCGAGGCCATACATCACGGTGATCGTGTCGATGAAGACGTTCACGGCGCGGGACCCGGACCAGAGCGCGATCGCGAAACCGATCGAGATGACATCGGGCCGGGCGCCGGTCGTGACGTCCGCCAGGAGCGGTTTCGCGAAGTCGTTGACACCCCGCTCGGACAGGACCGTCTGCGCCGCGTTGAGGATATTGCGCTCGATGGAGGCGACCGTGGTGGTACTGGTCCACTCGTCGACATACCCCAGCAGTCCGATCAGACCGAGCAGCAGGGGCGGCAGGGACAGCAGGGTGAAGAACGCCGCCTCGGCCGCGAGTCCCAGAATGCGGTACTCCATGCACGAGTTGACGGTGTCCTTGAGCAACTGCCAGACCATCTGCCGCTTGGATACGTTGCGGTAGAGGACTCGGGCCCGGTGGAGCCGACCCGGTGGCCGCTCGGGTGTTTCATTTGCTGCCTGCACATCCTTACCGTATCGGCATGGCAGCCACCACCCACACCGTGTCCAATCAGGTCCCGCCGCTGGTCGGCTACGACGTCTTCGCGGCCGACCGCGCGCTCACCGAGGCCGTGGAGCGGCATCTCGCGCCCGAACGGCTGGCGGGGGTGCGCGAGGAGCTCCACGACCTGGGCCGGGCCGCGGGGTCCGCGCAGGTCCAGGAGTGGGGCACGCAGGCGAACGAGAATCCGCCGAAGCTCCGTACCCACGACCGGTACGGGCATCGCATCGACGAAGTGGAGTTCCACCCGTCCTGGCACCGGCTGCTCGGGCACGCGGTCGGCGCCGGGCTGACCGATGCCTGGGGGCGGCCCGGCGGGCATGTGCGGCGCACGGCCGGGTTCCTGGTGTGGACACAGGCCGAGGGCGGGCACGGCTGCCCGCTGTCGATGACGCACGCGGCGGTGCCCGCGCTGCGGACCGATCCGGTGCTGGCCGCCGAGTGGGAGCCGCGGCTGACGTCGTCGGTGTACGAGCGGGGGCTCCGGCCCGCCGCGCAGAAGGCCGGTGTGCTCTTCGGGATGGGCATGACGGAGAAGCAGGGCGGCACCGATGTGCGGTCCAACACGACACGGGCCGAGCCGCTGTCCGCCGACGGCGAGTATCTGCTCACCGGGCACAAGTGGTTCTGTTCGGCGCCGATGTCCGACGGCTTCCTGGTGCTGGCGCAGGCGCCCGGCGGGCTGACGTGCTTCCTGCTGCCCCGGGTGCTGCCCGACGGCACCCGCAACGTGTTCGCGATCCAGCGCCTCAAGGACAAGCTGGGCAACCGGTCCAACGCGTCGGGCGAGGTCGAGTTCGACGGGACGTGGGCACGCCGGGTCGGCGAGGAGGGACGCGGGGTCCGCACCATCATCGAGATGGTGGCGGCGACCCGGCTGGACTGTGTGACCGGGTCGGCGGCGCTGATGCGGCAGGCGGTGGCCCAGGCGGTCCACCACTGCACGTACCGCAGCGCGTTCGGCGGGGTGCTGATCGAGAAGCCGCTGATGCGGAACGTACTGGCCGATCTGGCACTGGAGTCCGAGGCGGCGACAGTGCTGGCACTGCGGCTGGCCGCCGCGTACGACGCCGGTACGGAGGCGGAGGCCGCGTTCCTGCGGATCGCGGTGCCCGCGGCGAAGTACTGGGTGACGAAGCGGTGCACACCCATGGTGGGCGAGGCGCTGGAGTGCCTGGGCGGGAACGGTTACGTCGAGGAGTCCGGGATGCCGCGGCTGCTGCGCGAGGCGCCGCTCAACTCGATCTGGGAGGGCTCCGGGAACGTACAGGCCCTGGACGTCCTGCGGGCGCTGCAGCGCGAACCGCAGGCGCTGAACGCGTTCCTCCAGGAGGTCGGCAGGGCGCGCGGTGCCGATCACCGGCTGGACGGGGCGATCAAGGGCATGCTGACCGAGCTCGCCGATCTGAACGGGATCGAGGCGCGGGCCCGTCGGCTCGTCGAACGGATGGCGCTGGTACTGCAGGGTTCGCTGCTGGTCCGCTGGGCGCCGCCGGAGGTCGCCGACGCGTTCTGCGCGTCGCGGCTGGGCGGGGACTGGGGCGCGGCGTTCGGGACGCTGCCGCACAGTCTGGACCTGGCGTCGATCGTGGAGCGAGCGCGGCCCATCGCGCACTGATCCGCCCGGAACAGCGACGGAGGGTGGTGCTGCGCCGACACGGCACCTGCCGAAGTCGCTGAAACCGGGCCGGGTGTGGCTGCCGTCGCTCGGCATGTGCCAGGTGGAGCCGCTGCCCGGCGGCTGGCTCGTGCAGGTGGCGGACGGCCCGTGGGAAGGGCCGCCGCACCGAGTGGTCCTCGACCTGAGCCGGCCGCGCGGACTCACGGCCAACGTGGTGGGCCCGGTCGGCACCTGGACCCAGCGGCTCTCGCCGCGCCACGCCGAGCTGCTGTACGCGCTGGCGCTGCACCGCGAGGGGCGTACGGCGTCCGAGCTGGCGGAGGACATCTTCGGTGACGCGACCCGGACGGTGACGGTCCGGGCCGAGATCTCGCGGATCCGGCGCCATCTGGCCGAGGTGCTGGCGCACCGTCCGTACCGCTTCCGCGAGGGCGTCGAGGTGGAGGTGATCCACCCGGAGCATCCGGGCGATCTGCTGCCGCGCTCGACGGCTCCGGTGGTGGTCAGGGCCCGTACGACGGAGTGACCGGAGAACCGGAGTCCTCCAGTCCGTACCGCGGGACAGGCTTGGGCCAGAGCTGCACGGCATGATTCCCTGACAGCCATGAGCAACACGGAACGCACAGCCGCCGCCGAGGTGACCGTCTGGTCCCTGGAACAGACCTCCCCCGACGACCTGAGGCCCGCCGCAGCCCCCGAGGGCGACATCCGGATCGTACGGTCGGCGGTGCCGCTGCCCGAGTTCAGCCGGTTCCTGTACACGGCGGTCGGGGGCGACATCCAGTGGACCGACCGGCTCTCGATGACGTACGCGCAGTGGCAGGAGGCGCTGGACCGGCCCGGTGCGGAGACCTGGGTGGCGTACGAGAACGGGACCCCGGCCGGGTACATCGAACTGGACCCGCAGGACGAGGGCGTCGTCGAGATCATGTACTTCGGACTGATCCCGGCGTTCCGCGGCCGCCGGATCGGGGGCCATCTGCTCGCTCACGGGGCCGCGCGCGCCTGGGACCTGGCGGAGCGCTGGCCGGAGCGGACGCCGACGAAGCGGGTGTGGCTGCACACCTGTTCCAAGGACGGCCCGCACGCGATGGACAACTACCTGCGGCGCGGGTTCCGGCTCTTCGACACGAAGGTGGAGCTGGAGCCGGACGTGGCCACGCCGGGGCCGTGGCCGGGGGCGCAGCGGTAGGACGCAGGCCGGCGCCTTGCGCGCCGCGGGGCCGTCCCGGGACCGGGACCACTTGTTGCGCCCCGCCGCGCGAGGCGCCGCGCCGGATCGCCGTGCGTCCGCCGGGTATGTGCGGCTGCCCGAAGGCGGCGATCCGACCGGACCTCGTACGGACACACCGGGAGCTAGCGGCTCATACGGATCGGAACGCCCCCCTCCTCAGCGTGACCGGCACCACATCGTCTCATGTTTCGGGACAGTCTCGTCCACATCATGGATAGTGGTGGACTGCTCCGAGACGCGCGTGACAGGCTTCCGTCATGCCTGGAACTGGGATCGCCTTGGTGAGTCGACGCCACGTCGACCTCGGCCGCATGTCCAGCGCCATCTGTCCGGCGAGCTGAGAGTCCCAGCACCCGCCGCGTTCCCCCTTTCTCCGCAACTCCTGCGCACCGCCGCGCCTCAGCGCGAGTGTGCAGTTCAGAGCCGCCCTCCCGCAGTCCCGAAGGACGTACTGTCATGGCCGCCACCCCGGAACAGCCTGCGACCACCACGCCCCGCCGCAAGGCCGGACGCCACCGTGGCGAGGGCCAGTGGGCCGTAGGACACCACACTCCGCTCAACGGCAATGAGCAGTTCAAGAAGGACGACGACGGTCTCAATGTGCGGACACGCATTGAGACGATCTACTCCAAGCGCGGATTCGACTCGATCGACCCCAACGATCTTCGTGGGCGCATGCGCTGGTGGGGTCTCTACACCCAGCGCAAGCCCGGGATCGACGGTGGCAAGACCGCGATCCTGGAGCCCGAGGAGCTGGACGACAAGTACTTCATGCTGCGGGTCCGGATCGACGGCGGCCGGCTGACCACCGCGCAGCTGCGCGTCATCGGCGAGATCTCGCAGGAGTACGCGCGCGGCACCGCGGACATCACCGACCGGCAGAACATCCAGCTGCACTGGATCCGCATCGAGGACGTCCCGGCGATCTGGGAGAAGCTGGAGGCCGTCGGGCTCTCCACCACCGAGGCGTGCGGCGACTGCCCGCGTGTGATCATCGGTTCGCCGGTGGCGGGGATCGCCGCCGACGAGATCATCGACGGCACGCCCGCGGTCGACGAGATCCATGACCGCTACATCGGCAACAAGGAATTCTCCAACCTGCCGCGCAAGTTCAAGACCGCGATCTCCGGCTCCCCGGTGCAGGACGTGGTCCACGAGATCAACGACATCGCGTTCGTCGGCGTGATCCACCCCGAGCACGGTCCGGGTTTCGACGTCTGGGTCGGTGGCGGACTCTCCACCAACCCGCGGCTCGCCGAACGGCTGGGCGCCTGGGTACCGCTGGACGAGGTCCCGGACGTCTGGGCCGGTGTGGTGGGGATCTTCCGTGATTACGGCTACCGGCGGCTGCGCACCCGCGCCCGGCTGAAGTTCCTGATGGCCGACTGGGGCCCGGCGAAGTTCCGCCAGGTACTGGAGGACGAGTACCTGAAGCGTCCGCTGATCGACGGGCCCGCCCCCGAGCAGCCGAGCAGCCGCTGGCGCGACCACGTGGGTGTCCACCAGCAGCAGGACGGCCGTTTCTACGTCGGGTTCGCGCCCCGGGTCGGCCGGGTGGACGGCTCCACGCTGGCCAAGATCGCCGACCTGGCGGCCGCGCACGGTTCGGACCGGCTGCGCACCACCGTCGAGCAGAAGATGCTCATCCTCGACGTCGAGCAGGACCAGGTGGACTCCCTGGTCGCGGGACTCGAGGCGCTCGACTTCCAGGTGAAGCCCTCGCCCTTCCGGCGCGGCACGATGGCCTGCACCGGCATCGAGTTCTGCAAGCTGGCGATCGTCGAGACGAAGGCACGCGGCGCCTCGCTGATCGACGAACTGGAGCGCCGCATGCCGGAGTTCGACGAGCCGCTCACCATCAACATCAACGGCTGCCCCAATGCCTGCGCCCGCATCCAGACCGCGGACATCGGCCTCAAGGGCCAGCTCGTCCTGGACGCCAACGGCAACCAGGTCGAGGGCTACCAGGTGCACCTCGGTGGCGCACTGGGGCTGGAGGCCGGCTTCGGCCGCAAGGTCCGTGGCCTGAAGGTCACTTCCGCCGAGCTGCCCGACTACGTCGAGCGGGTGCTGGGCCGGTTCCAGGCGGAGCGCGAGGACGGCGAGCGGTTCGCGACCTGGGCGGCGCGGGCCGGTGCGGAGTCGCTGTCATGAGCGAGCGCGCCGCACCGTTCTACTGCCCGTACTGCGGCGACGAGGACCTGCGCCCGCACGAGACCGGGCACGGTGCCTGGGAATGTGCTTCCTGCAACCGCGCGTTCCAGCTCAAGTTCCTGGGTCTGCTGACCCGGGGACTGGAGCGCGACAACGTTGAACGGGACGGGACATGACGGAGACTCTGCAGACCGGACAATTCGGGGCCGAGGAGCTCAGGGAGCTGGCCGAGCGAGCGGGCCGGGAACTCGAGGACGCCTCCGCGCCGGAGATCCTGCAGTGGGCCGCCGACACCTTCGGCAAGCGGTTCTGCGTCACCTCCTCGATGGAGGACGCGGTCGTGGCGCACCTCGCGTCCCGCGCCTTCCCGGGCGTCGACGTGGTCTTCCTCGACACCGGTTACCACTTCGAGGAGACGATCGGCACGCGTGACGCCGTCGAGGCCGTGATGGACGTCAATGTCATCACGCTGACCCCGCGGCAGACGGTGGCCGAGCAGGACGCCGAGTACGGGCCGAAGCTGCACGACCGGGACCCCGACCTGTGCTGCAAGCTACGCAAGATCAAGCCCCTCGAGGAGGGCCTGACGTCGTATGCGGCCTGGGCGACCGGGCTGCGTCGCGACGAGTCCCCGACCCGCGCGAACACCCCGGTCGTCGGCTGGGACGAGAAGCGGCAGAAGGTCAAGATCTCGCCGATCGCCCGCTGGACGCAGGACGACGTCGACGCGTACGTCGCGGAGCACGGGGTCCTCACCAACACGCTACTGATGGACGGTTACGCCTCCGTGGGCTGCGCGCCCTGCACCCGCCGGGTGCTGGAGGGCGAGGACGCGCGCGCCGGCCGGTGGGCCGGGCGAGGCAAGACCGAGTGCGGGCTGCACGACTGATGACGACTGATCAGGAGACTTCGATGAGCGTGACGGAGACAGGAGCCACCATCTGGCTGACCGGTCTGCCGAGCGCGGGCAAGACCACCATCGCGTACGAACTGGCCGGGCGGCTGCGCGGCGAGGGCCACCGGGTGGAGGTGCTCGACGGCGACGAGATCCGGGAGTTCCTCTCCGCGGGTCTGGGCTTCTCCCGCGAGGACCGGCACACCAACGTCCAGCGGATCGGCTTCGTCGCCGAACTGCTGGCGGCCAACGGCGTGAAGGTGCTGGTCCCGGTCATCGCCCCGTACGCGGACAGCCGGGACGCGGTACGCAGGCGTCACCAGGCCGAGGGCACCGCGTATCTGGAGGTGCATGTCGCCACTCCGGTCGAGGTGTGCTCCGTACGCGATGTGAAGGGGCTCTACGCCAAGCAGGCGGCGGGCGAGATCAGCGGGCTCACCGGGGTCGACGACCCGTACGAGGCGCCCGAGTCGCCGGACCTGCGGATCGAGTCGCACCAGCAGACCGTGCAGGAGTCCGCGGCGGAGCTGTACGCGCTGCTGAGCGAGAGGGGTGCAGCGTGACGACCGTCGCGACTGTGTCGGAAGGCACCGACAATCCGTACGCACTCAGCCACCTGGACTCCCTGGAGTCCGAGGCGGTGCACATCTTCCGTGAGGTGGCGGGAGAGTTCGAGCGGCCGGTGATCCTGTTCTCCGGCGGCAAGGACTCGATCCTGATGCTGCACCTGGCGCTGAAGGCGTTCGCGCCGGCGCCGGTGCCGTTCACGCTGCTGCACGTCGACACCGGGCACAACTTCCGCGAGGTCCTCGACTACCGCGACCGCACGGTCGCCGAGCACGGGCTGCGGCTGCGTGTCGCCTCCGTGCAGGAGTACATCGACGCCGGGAAGCTCCGCGAGCGCCCCGACGGCACCCGCAACCCGCTGCAGACCGTGCCGCTGACCGAGGCGATCCAGGAGCACCGCTTCGACGCCGTGTTCGGCGGCGGCCGCCGCGACGAGGAGAAGGCACGCGCCAAGGAGCGGGTCTTCTCGCTGCGCGACGAGTTCTCCCAGTGGGACCCTCGCCGCCAGCGCCCCGAGCTGTGGCAGCTGTACAACGGCCGCCACGCCCCCGGCGAGCACGTCCGGGTCTTCCCGATCTCCAACTGGACCGAGCTCGACGTCTGGCAGTACATCGAACGCGAGGGCATCGAGCTTCCGGAGATCTACTTCGCCCACGAGCGGGAGGTCTTCAACCGCTCCGGGATGTGGCTGACCGCCGGTGACTGGGGCGGCCCCAAGGAGGGCGAGCGGGTCGAGACCCGGCAGGTGCGCTACCGCACCGTCGGCGACATGTCCTGCACCGGCGCGGTCGACTCGGACGCCACGACGCTCGCCGCCGTGATCACCGAGATCGCCGCCTCCCGGCTCACCGAGCGGGGTGCGACGCGCGCCGACGACAAGATGTCCGAGGCCGCGATGGAAGACCGTAAGCGCGAGGGGTACTTCTAAATGACCACCGTATCCGAGCAGTTGTCGACCACGACCCTGCTGCGGTTCGCCACCGCGGGATCCGTCGACGACGGCAAGTCCACCCTCGTCGGACGTCTTCTGCACGACTCCAAGTCGGTCCTCACCGACCAGCTGGAGGCCGTCGAGCACGCCTCGCGCAGCCGGGGCCAGGAGACGCCGGACCTGGCGCTGTTGACCGACGGGCTGCGGGCCGAGCGCGAGCAGGGCATCACCATCGATGTCGCCTACCGCTACTTCGCCACGCCGCGCCGCCGGTTCATCCTGGCCGACACCCCGGGGCATGTGCAGTACACCCGGAACATGGTGACGGGGGCTTCGACGGCCGAGCTGGCCGTCGTCCTGGTGGACGCCCGCAACGGTGTCGTCGAGCAGACCCGCCGGCACGCCGCCGTCGCCGCGCTGCTGCGGGTGCCGCACGTGGTCCTGGCCGTCAACAAGATGGACCTGGTCGACTACGCGGAGCCCGTATTCGCCGCCATCGCCGAGGAGTTCACCGCCTACGCCGCGTCGCTCGGCGTCTCGGAGATCACTGCGATCCCGATCTCCGCGCTCGCCGGTGACAACGTCGTGGAGCCGTCCGCGCACATGGACTGGTACGGCGGCCCGACGGTCCTCGAACACCTGGAGACGGTGCCGGTCAGCCACGACCTCACCGGCTGCCACGCACGTTTCCCCGTCCAGTACGTGATCCGGCCGCAGACCGCCGAGCACCCCGACTACCGGGGCTACGCGGGCCAGATCGCCGCCGGCGCCTTCCGCGTGGGCGAGGCCGTCACGGTCCTGCCGTCGGGCCGCACGTCGACGATCGCCGGGATCGACGCGCTCGGCGAGAGCGTCGACATCGCCTGGGCGCCCCAGTCGGTGACCGTCCGGCTCGCCGACGACATCGACGTCTCGCGCGGTGACCTCATCGCACCGGCCGACGACGCGCCGGCCGTCACCCAGGACGTCGAGGCGACCGTCTGCCACGTCGCGGACCAGCCGCTCGTGGTCGGCCAGCGGGTGCTGCTCAAGCACACCACCCGCACGGTCAAGGCAATCGTCAAGGACATCCCGTCGCGGCTGACGCTGGACGACCTCTCGCAGCACCCGGCGCCCGGACGGCTCGTCGCCAACGACATCGGCCGGGTCGTCGTCCGTACCGCGGATCCGCTCGCGCTGGACGCGTACGCGGATTCCCGGCGCACCGGCTCGTTCCTGCTGATCGACCCGGCGGACGGCACCACGCTGACGGCCGGCATGGCGGGCGCCTCGTTCGCCTCCGAGGCCGAGGCCCAGGCCCAGGCCGCCGACGACGCCGAATGGGACTTCTGATGGTTGTCGACATCTACGCGACGTTCGCGAAGGAGGGCGGCCGCATCGGCAGCGGCGCCCTCGGCAGCGGCCAGGGCGGGGTTGCGCGATGTGCGCGATGACGTACGCGCACTGCCTGCGCGCCCGCCTGCACCAACCGCACCGCCTGTACCGCCAGTTCAGACGAAGACATGCCGACTGCCCGGCCGCGTCCCCGTAACCGTCGAGGGACGCGAGCACCGGGCCAACGAGAGGAACGCCTCCCGTGCCTGCCACCCGTTTCCCCCTGCGCCGCAGCCTCGCCGCAGCCGCCGCTCTGCCGCTGCTCGCCGTGGCGCTCACCGCCTGCGGCTACGGCTCCGCGGCGAAGGACGACGACGCCAAGAAGGCGAACGTCTCCGCCGAGGGCAAGAAGCTCTCCGCGGACACCGTGAAGATCGGCTACTTCCCGAACCTCACGCACGCCACCGCCCTGGTCGGCATCCAGGAAGGCATCATCGCCAAGGAGCTCGGGGGCACGACGGTCAAGCCGTCTACGTTCAACGCGGGCCCGTCCGAGATCGAGGCGCTCAACGCCGGTTCGATCGACATCGGCTTCATCGGCCCCTCCCCCTCCATCAACGGCTTCACCAAGTCCAGGGGCAAGAGCCTGCGGATCATCGGCGGTTCGGCGTCCGGCGGTGTGAAGCTGGTCGTCAACCCGAAGAAGATCAAGACCCTGGACGACCTCAGGGGCAAGAAGATCGCCACCCCGCAGCTCGGCAACACCCAGGACGTGGCGTTCCTCAACTGGATCTCCGAGAAGGGCTGGAGGGTCGACGCCCAGAGCGGCAAGGGCGACGTCTCCGTGGTCCGCACGGACAACAAGGTGACCCCGGACGCCTACAAGGCCGGTTCCGTCGACGGCGCCTGGGTCCCCGAGCCGACCGCCTCCAAGCTGGTCGCCCAGGGCGCGAAGGTACTCCTCGACGAGTCGACGCTCTGGCCGGACAACAAGTTCGTGATCACGAACATCATCGTGTCGCAGAAGTTCCTCACGGAGCACCCGGACGTCATCGAGGCGGTGCTGCGCGGTTCGGTCGACACCAACGCGTGGATCAACGCCAACCCGGACAAGGCGAAGGCGTCCGCCAACACCGCGCTCAAGGAGCTGTCCGGCAAGGAGCTGCCGGCCGCGGTCCTCGACCCGGCGTGGAAGTCGATCCAGTTCACCGACGACCCGCTGGCCGCCACGCTCGACACGGAGGCCAAGCACGCGGTGAAGGCGGGTCTGCTGGAGCGGACGGATCTGACGGGCATCTACGACCTGAAGCCGCTGAACAAGATCCTCAAGGCCGCGGGCAAGCCCGAGGTCGCCGACGCCGGTCTCGGCGTCAAGTAAGACCGACCGGCACATGGGGGGTGGGAGAAGGAGCAGGGCTGGGTGCGTGCAGCTGCAAGGCGGAGGATTGAGACATGGCGGAGCCATGGTGATTGACGACAACGCGGCAGATGTGCGTGCCCAGCCCCGCGACGCCGCCCCCCCATGTGCCGGTCGGTCTAAGACCGACCGTTCCAGGATCCCCCAGGAGGTGACGACCATGGCGACGACCACGCTCACCAAGGCCGAGGACCGTACGGCGGTCGGGCACGCCGCCCGTATCGACCACGTCTCGAAGTCCTTCGGCGGACCGGAAGGACAGCAGCTCGTCCTGGACGACATCACGCTCGATGTCGCCCCCGGCGAGTTCGTCACCCTCCTGGGAGCTTCCGGGTGCGGTAAGTCGACACTGCTCAACCTGGTGGCCGGACTCGACCGCCCGACCGCGGGGTCCATCGAGACCCCCGGCGGGCGGCCGGCCCTGATGTTCCAGGAGCACGCCCTCTTCCCGTGGCTGACCGCGGGCAAGAACATCGAACTCGCGCTGCGACTGCGTGGAGTACCCAAGTCCGACCGCCGCACGGAGGCGGAGCGGCTGCTCGAACTCGTGCGGCTCGGCGGGGCTCACGGGAAGCGGGTGCACGAACTCTCGGGCGGCATGCGCCAGCGGGTGGCGATGGCCCGCGCGCTCGCCCAGGACAGTCAACTGCTGCTGATGGACGAGCCGTTCGCCGCTCTCGACGCCATCACCCGGGATGTGCTGCACGACGAGCTGACCCGGATCTGGCGCGAGACGAACGTCTCGGTCCTGTTCGTCACGCACAACGTGCGGGAGGCGGTCCGGCTCGCCGAGCGGGTCGTCCTGCTGTCGTCGCGGCCGGGCCGGATCGCCCGCGAGTGGACGGTCGACATCGACCAGCCGCGCCGCATCGAGGACACCGCGGTGGCGGAGCTGTCCGTCGAGATCACCGAACAACTGCGTGGGGAGATCCGCCGACATGGCCAGCACTGACACCACCGCCAAGGACGGCACCGCCGCATCCGGCACTGTCAAGGACGCCTCCCAGGATCTCGCCGGGCTGGAGGCGGGGCTCGACGCGCTCGACGCGGTGCGGGTGAGCCGGACTCCGGTTCGCCAGGTGCTGGTGCAGAAGGTCCTGCCGCCGGTCGTGGCTGTCGCGCTGGTGCTCGTCGTCTGGCAGATCCTCATCCGGGCGAAGGTCACCGACGACTACAAGCTGCCGTCGCCGTCCCAGGTCTGGGACGAGGTGACCAACGCCTGGGCGCAGGGCACCCTGCTCGACTACATCTGGACGAGCGTCTCGCGCGGCCTGCTCGGCTTCCTGCTGGCGCTCGTCATCGGTACCCCGCTCGGACTGCTGGTGGCGCGCGTGAAGGTGGTGCGCGCGGCGATCGGCCCGGTGCTCTCCGGTCTCCAGTCGCTGCCGTCGGTGGCGTGGGTGCCGCCTGCGGTGATCTGGCTGGGGCTCGACGACAGGATGATGTACGCGGTGATCCTGCTGGGCGCCGTCCCGTCGATCGCCAACGGTCTCGTCGCCGGTGTCGACCAGATCCCGCCGCTGCACCTGCGGGCCGGGCGGACGCTGGGCGCCACCGGGCTGCGCGGCACCTGGCACATCGTGCTGCCCGCCTCGCTGCCCGGCTATCTGGCGGGTCTGAAGCAGGGCTGGGCGTTCTCCTGGCGCTCGCTGATGGCCGCCGAGATCATCGCCTCGTCGCCCGATCTGGGCGTGGGCCTGGGGCAGTTGCTGGAGCAGGGCCGCGAGACCAGCAGCATGTCGATGGTGTTCCTCGCCATCTTCCTGATCCTGATCGTCGGCATCGCCATCGACCTGCTGATCTTCAGCCCGCTGGAGCGGTGGGTGCTGCGCAGCCGCGGCCTCCTCGTCAAGAACTGAGTACCGCCATGTCCTCCCCCGTACTTCTCGTCATCGCCCACGGCAGCCGCGATCCGCGGCACGCGGCGACCGTGCACGCGCTCACCGCGCGGGTACGGGCGCTGCGGCCGGGGCTTCGGGTGGAGACCGGTTTCCTGGACTTCAACGCCCCGTCCGTGCCACGGGTGCTGGAGCGTCTGGCCGCGGAAGGGACGGATGACGTCGTCGCTCTTCCCCTGCTGCTGACCCGGGCCTTCCACGCCAAGGCCGACATACCCGCCGTGCTGCGCGAGGCGCAGGCCAGGCTGGGCCGGCTGCGGATCCGGCAGGCCGACGTGCTCGGCCCGTCGCCGCTGCTGAACGCCGCCCTGGAGCGGCGACTGCACGAAGCCGGGCTCCGCCCCGGTGACCGAAGCTCGACCGGGCTCGTCCTGGCCTCGGCGGGCTCCACGGACCCGGAGGCGATCGCAGTGATCGCTGAAATCGCGCGGGAGCTGCGGCACACCGGTTGGTGCGCCGTGCGGCCTGCGTTCGCCTCCGCATCTCTCCCCCGTACCGAGGACGCGGTACGGGCCCTGCGGGCCGAAGGCCTCCGGCGCGTGGCGGTCGCCCCGTACGTCATCGCCCCCGGCCGCCTCCCGGACCGTATCGCCGCGGGCGCCCGGGAGGCGGGGGCGGATGTACTGGCCGACGTGCTCGGTCCTTCGCGGGAGTTGGCGCGGCTGCTGCTGCGCCGCTACGACGAGGCGTGTGTGCCGCGCGTGGCGGCGCTCACCGCCTGACACCGGCGCAGGCCACGCGTCCGGCCGGCTCCGGCCGGGCGCGACGCTCAGCCGACGTCGAGGCTGCCGGTGCGGGTTCGCTTGAGCTCGAAGAAATCCGGGTAACCGGCCAGCACCCGGAAGCTGTCGAAGAGCCTGCCCGCCTCCTCGCCGCGCGGGGCGGCGCGCAGCACCGGACCGAACCACACCGTGCCGTCGACATGGATCGTCGGTGTGCCGACATAGCCGTCGGCCTCCGGGTCCTTGCCCACGTCATGGCTGCGCCGCAGCGCTTCGTCGTAGGTGTCCGCGTGCGCGGCACCGGCGAGCGCGGCGGGCAGGCCGAGCTCGGCGAGGGATTCGGCGATCACCTCGTCGAAGTCCTCGTTCTTCTGCTGGTGGATGCGAGTGCCGAAGGCGGTGTAGAGGTCCCGGAGCACGCCGTCGCCGTGGTCGGCCGCCGCGGCGACCGCGACCCGTACCGGGCCGATCGACTTGTCGACCAGTTCCCGGTACCAGTCGGGCAGTTCATTGCCGGTGTTGTGCAGATGGAGGCTCATGACGCGGAAGCGGAGCTCGATGTCACGCTGCTGCTCCACCTCCAGCATCCAGCGGGAGGTGATCCAGGCGAACGGGCAGGCGGGGTCGAAGTAGAAGTCGACGACGGCCCGGTCCGAACTGTTATTCCGATGAGTGGTCATGGCCCGAGCTTAGCCAGCCATTGGCATACGGCCACGGGCCAATCAGCACCCCTTCCAGTGGGCCACTTTCAGGCGGCGGTCCACTGCGGATCGCGTCCGCTCCGGGCCAGTGCGCGCGCGAGGACGGGCGCCGATCCGGGCACGTCGACCTCGTCGGCGAAGCCGCCGTACTGCCGGTAGAGCTCGGCGGACCCGTCGATGACGCCGAGGACGTACGCGGCCGCCCCGTCGGAGAGCCTGAACTCCTGACCGGTCGCCCGGGCCACGTCCCAACTGTGCAGAGCCGTCTCTTCGATGAGCATCGCGGCGATCTCGGCCGCGGGGGAGGACGCATGGCCCAGGTCGATCTCGCCCTCCCAGACGGCCGGGTCCGACCAGGCGGCGACGGCCCGGTCGAGCTGCGCCGCGTACTGCTCGGCCCAGTCGGCGTCGGCGGTGAAGTCACGCGCGGTGAGCTCGTCGGTGAGGGGCGTGCGCCGGGCGCGGTGCTCCAGGCCGTGCGAGGTGTAGAGCACCCAGTGGTTGATCAGTTCCCGCAGATCCCAGTCACCGCAGGGAGTGGTGGGCGCGGTCAGCTGTTCGGCGCTGATGCCACGGGCGATACGGGCCGCCTCGGCGGCGCATTCGGTCATATGGGCGTGCTCGGTCTTCATGCGCCGGACGGTACGGCAGGCCGCCGGCGCCGGTATTGAAGAAATGCGACAGCGGCCCGTGCCGGACGTCCGGCTCGCTCAGGACTCGGCGTCGGCCAACGCCGGGTGGCGCCCGACAGCCTTTTATGTGTAAGGGTCATGGACCGCCCCTCTCAGGGATCCCCGTGGCTCGCAAGGTGGAGAACGGGCCCCGCAGGTTCACCGGGGAGCATGAGGAGAGAACTCGATTCCGCCCCTACCTTCGGAGCAGCGACGATGGCAGGGAGCCGGCGTCGGCCACGAGGGGACAGGTCCGTCATGAGAACAGTGGATTCGGGGCGCACGGGGGCGCCACGCGTACGCGGCATCGCCGCCCGGGCCGGCGGCTGGAGCGCACGGCACCGATGGGCGGCGGTGACCGTATGGGTGCTGTTCGTCGTTCTCGCGATGGGACTCGGCTCGGCGGCTGGCCGGGTCGACGTGAAGGAGAGCGACCAGCTGTCCGGCGAGGTGGGCCGGGCCGTGCAGATCACCGAGGACGCCGGGCTGAAGGATCCGGCGGGCGAGACCGTGCTCATCCAGGCCGACAGCCCCTCGGTGAAGGCCACTTCACCGGAGTTCCGCTCCGCCGTCGACGCCGTGATGCAGGCGGTCCAGTCCACCGGTGAAGTGACCGCCGTGACCTCTCCGTACTCGACGAAGAGCATCTCGGCGGACGGTCGCAGCGCGCTCGTACAGTTCGAGATGCGGGGGGATCCCGAAACGGCGAGCGCGCGCGTCGAACCGGTGCTGAAGGCCGTCGACAAGGTCCAGGGCGAGCACGACGGTTTCGTGATCGAGGAGATCGGCAGCGCCAGCATGGGCAAGACCTTCGAAGACGCCTTCGGCGACGACTTCCAGCGGGCCGAACTCTCCGCCGTACCGGTCGCCCTGGGCATTCTGCTGATCGCGTTCGGGGCCCTCGTCGCCGCCCTGCTGCCGGTGGCTCTGGCCATCACGGCGATCATCGCGACGATGGGGCTGATGGGCGTGGTCAGCCATCTCCAGCCGATGAGCGAGACGGCGAACTCGGTGATGCTGCTGGTCGGTCTGGCCGTCGGTGTCGACTACTGCCTCTTCTACCTGCGGCGCGAGCGCGAGGAAAGGGCCAAGGGGCACGACGCCCGGACCGCCCTGATGATCGCTGCGGCAACCAGCGGGCGCGCGATCATCGTCTCCGGTGTAACGGTCTGTGTCGCGATGGCGGGCATGCTCTTCACCGGTCTCGCCGAGTTCGAGGCGATGGGGCTCGCCTCGCTCATGGTCGTCGCGGTCGCGATGGTCGGCTCGGTGACGGTCCTTCCCGCCCTGCTCTCGCTGCTCGGCGAGCGGGTCGAGAAGGGGCGTGTGCCGTTCCTCAACCGCCTCAAGCGGTCCGCCGGCACCCAGCGGAAGTCGACCGCTCACCACAACCGCCCACACCCGTCGGCCGTGCAACCGGGCACTGCGAGTGGCGAGAGCCGGGTGTGGCGTGCGGTACTCAACGCGGTGCTGCGCCGCCCCTGGACGGCGCTGGTGATCGCGGCGGGCGCACTCACCGCGATTGCGCTGCCCGCCGTCGGCATGCACACCCAGAACCTCACCCTGGACCAGGAGTTCGGCAGCTCGCTCCCGATCGTGCGGACGTACGAGCGGCTCAACGCGGCGTTCCCCGGCGGCGCCGACCCGGCCCGGGTCGTGGTGAAAGCCGACGACATCAACGCCGCTCCGGTACGTCAGGCGCTCGCCGACTTCCGTGAGCAGGCCGTCGCGTCGGGCGCCTCCAAGGGCCCGGTCGGCATGGTCACACACGACGCGGAGAACATCGCGGTCATCGACGTACCACTGATCGGTGGATCCGATCAGAACAGGGCCGTCAAGAGCCTGGATCTGCTCCGTGACCAGGTGCGCCCGGACACGCTCGGTAAGGTCGACGGCGTCGAGGCGCCGATCACCGGTATGGTCGCGGGGTCGAAGGACTTCAACGACCAGATCGTCGGCGCGGTGGTGCCGGTATTCGCCTTCGTCGTGGTCTTCGCCTTCCTTTTGATGCTGCTCTGCTTCCGTTCACTGACGATCGCGGTGACGTCCATCGTGCTCAACCTGCTGTCGGTGGGCGCCGCGTACGGCATCCTGACCGCTGTTTTCCAGCACGGCTGGGGCGCCTCTCTGGTCGGTGCGGAAGGGGTGGGGGCAATCGTCTCCTGGCTGCCGCTCTTCCTGTTCGTGATCCTCTTCGGGCTCTCGATGGACTACCACGTGTTCGTGGTGTCCCGGATCCGGGAAGCCCGACTGCAGGGCCGTTCGACCAGGGACGCGATCGCCCACGGCGTGGTGACAACGGCAGGCGTGGTGACCAGCGCGGCGGTCATCATGGTCGCGGTGTTCGCGATCTTCGGCACGCTGTCGATGCAGTCCATGAAGCAGATGGGCGTGGGCCTGGCCGCTGCGGTGCTGATCGACGCGACGATCATTCGCGGGGTGTTGCTGCCGGCCGTCATGGCGCTGCTCGACGAACGCAACTGGTACCTGCCGCAGTGGCTGAGGTGGCTGCCCGACCTGACACACGACGAGTCGGCCGTCGCGGACGGGGTGCGCGACGACCGGGACCCTGATGCGATTCCCTCCCCTGCCGTCGGGGCCACGGGGGAAACCCAGGACAGCACACTCACCGGACAGTCCCGATAATCCTTGCTCAGGCGGGCAGTTCGGCTTCGATGAGGCCGAACTGCCCGCTTCGTGCCGCCCTCCCCCGCCATGTGCTCCCGTACCGCCGCCGCCTTCGCCGCCACCACCGGGTCCCCGGCCGGCGCAAGCACGGCGGTACGCAGCGCCTCCGGGGTCACCTCGTCCATCGGCAGATGACGGGCGACGCCCAGCGCCTGCAGCATGTCGGCGTTGCCGAACCGGTCGACCGCCTGCGGGACGGCGACCATCGGGGTGCCGGTGGCGAGGCCCCCCTGACTGCCTGACCGCCGCCCGCACCCCCGTGGGTGAGGAACGCGTCCGCCTGCTTGAGCACGGAGAGCTGCGGCACCCAGGTGCGCGCCTCCGGACCCCCTTGTCCCGTCAGCGCTGATAGCGCGCCAGGACCCGGTTCCCGTCGTCGACCAGGCGTTTCTTCAGTTCGTCCCGTCCGATCGCCCCGCTGTAGTACTCCTGGAGTGCGGGCGTGGCGACCTTGTCCTTCCACTCGGGGTAGCCGCGCACCGACTGGGCGGGCGCCGGGCGCAGCCCCTTCGCGAGTGCGGCGCCGGTCGCCCAGCCGTTCTCGGCCGTACGCAGAGCCGGGTCCGCGAGCGCCGCCGTGCCGGTCGGAAGCATCCAGTCCCCCCGCGCCAGGCGCACCATGTTCTCCGGGCGCAGCAGGAAATCGATGAACTCCACGGCCGCCTTCTTGTGCGGGCTGGCCTCGGCGACGGAAAGGGTCTGCGGGCTCACACCCTGGGCGAGCCCGTCACTGCCCGCAGGGGCGGGCAGCACGGTCCACTCGAAACCCTTCGGGGCCTGCTCGACGACCTGCTGACGGTACGAGAAGCCCAGCGGAACCATCGCGTACCTGCCGCCGAACAGCCCCGGAAGGGTGTCGGAGCCCCCCATGCCGAGCGTGGTGCGGGCAGCGCTGTGATCGGTGTTGACCTGGTCGCGGATGATGCCGGGCATGACCTCGTCGCCCTCGTCGAGACGGATGGTCACCTTGCCGTCGGCGCCGCGGTGGAAGAGCCGGCCCCCGCTGGAGACTCCGAGGTTGAGGGTGACGGAGACCGGTTCCCGGAGCGGCCAGGCGACTCCGTACGTCGCCTTCCCTTCCCCCTTGCCCGTCAGTTCCTTGGTGACCTGACGGAATTCGTCCCAGCTCCAGGGCTTCGCGGGGCTCGGGATCCGGACCCCGGAAGCCTTGAGGATCTTGGTGTTGGCGATCAGGACCCGGGGTTCCTGGAGGAACGGCACCCCGTAGACACCGTCGCCGAACGTCGCGGTCCGCCAGCTCTGCTGCGGGATGTCGGCGGCCAGCCGGCCGGGGAGCAGTGTGCGCAGGTCGGCGAGATAGCCGCCGTACGCGAAGTCGGCGAGGTCGTCGGAGGCGTCATAGATGACATCCGGCGCCTCGTCGCCCTCGAAGGAGGTGAGCAGCTGGTCGTGCACGCTGTCCCAGCTGCCCTGGACGTACTCGACCTGAATGTCGGGATGGTCCCTGTTCCACTCCTCGACCAGCTGCTTGTTGGCGTCGACGGACTCCTTCTGCCAGGCCAGCGACTGGAAGCGGAGCTTGATCCTCCCAGTGTTGTCCGTTCCGCCGCCGGTACCGCTGCAGCCGGTGAGGAGCAGAGCCAGTGCGGTGGCCGCGGCGGCTGCGGTACGCACGAGTGCCCGCATCAGCTCTTCACCGCCCCGGCCAGCATGCCCCCGGTGATCCGGCGCTGGATGATCGCGAAGAGGACCAGGGAGGGCAGGGTGGCGAGGAACGCGGCGGCGGCGAGCGGCCCGAGCTCGGCCGCGCCCTCCGCGCCGAGGAAGTGGGTGAGTACGACCGGCAAGGTCTGCTTCTCCGGTGTCTTGAGCAGGACGAGCGCGAAGAAGAACTCGTTCCATGCAGTGATGAACGCGAAGAGTGCGGTGGCGACGATGCCGGGGGCCAGCAGCGGGACGGTGACCGAGACGAGTGTCCGCAGTCTTCCGGCGCCGTCGACCGAGGCGGCTTCCTCGAGTTCGGGCGGTACGGCGCGGACGTACCCGACCAGCATCCACAGCGCGAACGGCAGCGCCCAGACGACGTACACCATGATCAGCCCCCAGAGGGTGTTGATCAGATGAAACTGAGCGCGGTGATGGAGAGGGCGACCGGCCTGAGGGCCGGCCAGGTGACGGTACGGAACCGGCGCCAGGCACCCGCGCCGTCCAGGGCGGCCGCCTCGTGGAGTTCGCGCGGGGTGTTCTGGAGCCCGGCCAGAAGCGCGACGGTGGTCTGCGGCATGCCCGCCCAGACGCCGACGACGATCACGGCGGGCAACGCGGTGGCGAGTCCGGTCAGCCAGTCCCGGCCGTCGCCGAGCCCGAGATCGCGGATGGTCTCGTTGAGGACGCCCGCGTCCGGGTTGTAGACCAGCCGCCACATGATGCCGACGACCACTTCGGGCATGGCCCACGGGATGATCGCGAGGGCCCGTGCCAGCCAGCGCATCCGCAGGTTCTGGTTGAGCAGGAGGGCGAGGCCGAGGGCCAGGACGAACTGCGGGACGGTGACGCCGACCGCCCAGACGAGGCCGATCCGGAACGAGTCCCAGAAGAGGGCGTCGTGGAGCAGGTCCCGGAAGTTGAGCCCGCCGACCCACTGGGTGGAACGGGTGCGGCCGGACTGGGCGTCGGTGAACGCCAGCGCGATGCCGTAGAGCAACGGGCCGACGCTGAGGATCAGGATCGGGATCAGGGCAGCAGTACAAAGAACCACGTACCGGCGTTCCGGTTGACCCGCGGGGCTGCTCCACCGTGCGTGGACTCCGGGCTCCCGGGCGGGCCATGCCGCCCGGACTGTACCGTTGCATTCGCTAACGTCATGAATTCGACCCCCTTGCGTCATTGGATCGGTTTCACCCGGATCTGGCCGCTCAGGTTGCCCCCGCCATGGTGCTGACGGGTCGTCGGTTCGTCAAGGTCGCCTGCACAGATGCGAAAATCGGATCCATGAACGAGATGCGTACGCGCGAGGTGCTGACCGCTGCCGGACTGTCCGACGGCGCGGAGCTGCTCGCGCTGGGTGAGAACGCGGTGTTCGCCGTCGGCGGCCTGGTGGTCAAGGTCGGTCGGAACGCCGTGCAGAACCCGGAACTGCTGGCCCGGGCCGAGCGCGAGGTGGCCGTCGCGGAGTGGCTCGCCGGATCGTCGGTCCCCGCGGTGCGGGCGGCTGAGCCGAAGGCGCGGCTGGTCGAGGGGCATCCGGTGACGGTCTGGCACCGGCTCCCCGACGCGGTACGTGCTGCCCAGCCGCGGGATCTGGCGCAGCTGCTCACCCTGGTCCACGCACTGCCCGCGCCGGAGGGCTTCACGCTGCCCCGGCGTGAGCTGCTCGGCGGGGTGGAGCGGTGGCTGCGGCTCGCGGGCGACGCGATCGATCCGGCCGACGCACAGTATCTGCGGGACCGGCGGGACGGATTCGCGGCGGCGGCTGCGGCGCTGGTACCGCATCTGGTGCCGGGGCCGATCCACGGAGACGCCCTGCCGCGCAATGTCCATGTCGGTCCGGACGGGCCGGTGCTGGTGGACCTGGAGACGTTCTCCACGGATCTGCGCGAGCACGATCTGGTGGTGCTGGCGCTGTCCCGGGACCGGTACGGGTTGGCGGCGGAGGCGTACGACGGGTTCACGGACGTCTACGGGTGGGACGTCCGCGAGTGGGACGGGTGTGCGGTGTTGCGGGGGGCCCGGGAGACGGCGAGTTGCGCGTGGGTCGCGCAGCACGCACCGGGGAATCCGGCGGCGCTGGCGGAGTTCCGACGCAGGGTCGCGTCCCTGCGCGACGAGGCCCCGGAGGTGCGGTGGTATCCGTTCTAGTGCCGTGACCGGCAATGTTCGCCCCTGGGCCCCGGGGCGCGCGTTCAGGTGGTGACCTGGGCCGGTTCGCGTACGGGCCAGTGGGGGTCGATCACCGCGTCCGCGGTGCCCTTGCGGCGCAGGAAGGACTGGAAGTCCGCTGCCCAGTCCGCGTACCACGTGATCTGGCGCTCGTGGAGTTCGCTCGCCGTCAGTGCGGCGACCGAGCCGTGGCGTGCGGCTATCGCGTACGCCACCCGTACCGCCGCCAGCGCGTCCGCGCTCGCGTCATGCGCACCGCCGTGCACCACTCCGTACTCGACGCAGACCGCCTCCAGGGTCCGCTTGCCCTTGCGGTAGCGGTCGACCGCCCGGTCGATCGTGTACGGGTCGACGACCGGACCGATCCCGCCACCGCCGAGCCGGTCGCTCAGGGACGGCAGCCCATGCCGGCGCAACTCCGCCGTCAGCAGCGTCAGATCGAAGGCGGCGTTGTACGCGACGACTGGCACCCCCTGGCGCCAGTAGCCCGTGAGCGTCTCGGCGATCTCGTCCGCCACCTCGCGCACCGGCCGGCCCTCCGCCGCTGCCCGCTCGCTGCTGATGCCATGGATCGCCGAGGCCTGCGCGGGAATCCGGATCCCCGGATCCGCCAGCCAGGTGCGCTGCCGCACCGGCTCCCCGTCCCTGCCTGCGACGCCGACGACCGCGGCCGTCACGATCCGGGCCTCCAGCGGCTCCGTGCCCGTCGTCTCCAGGTCGAAGCCGACCAGCGCCTCCCGGTGCCAGCTCATCCCGTACCTCCTTCGTGGTGCTCTCCCCCAGGTGATGACCACCCTGCCATGCGCCACTGACAACGCGTGCGACAGGTGACGCGTAGGCAGGCGAGGCGAAGGGCTCAGGAGACCGGCCGGGAGTCCGTCCACACGGACTCGAACTCCTCGCGGTACGTCTCGAAGAGCCCGTGCTCGTTGTCCTGACCGGCCCGGACCACCGCCCGGCCCCCGCCTCGCAGCACCAGCACCGGCGCCTCCATGCCGCGTGCGCGCCGCAGATAGGGCTGGACGACACCCACCGCGTCCGACCCGTCGCCGTCCACCAGATAGGCCGTGAAGCGCGGCGTCTCGTCGAAGACGTGGATCTCGAACGCGCCCGGATCACGGAGTTTGGAGCGGACCCGGCGCATGTGGAGGATGTTCATCTCCACCGACCGGCTCAGCTCGCCCTTCTTGAGCCCGAGTTCCCGCTCACGCCGCTTGACCGCGCTGCTTGCCGGGTTGATGAACAGCAGCCGGATCCGGCAGCCCGATTCGGCGAGCCGGACCAGCCGGCGGCCGGAGAAGTTCTGCACCAGCAGATTGAGGCCTATGCCGATCGCGTCGAGGCGGCGCGATCCGCCGAAAAGGTCCTCGGCGGGCAGCTGGCGCTGCAGCCGGACCCGGTCGGAGTGGACGGAGACCACATCCGCGTACCGGTCGCCGACCAGTTCCTCGACGGCGTCGACCGGCAGCCGGTCGGCGGACGGCGTCGCGGCGCCGCTGCCCAGGATCTCCAGGAGGCGCGCCGAGGCACGCTCGGCCTGGGCGAGGACCGCCTCGTTCAGCGCACGGTTGCGGGAGACGACATTGCGGGCGACCTCCAGTTCGTCGAGTGCCAGCTCGACATCACGCCGGTCGTCGAAATACGGCTCGAAGCAGGGCCAGTGCTGGACCATCAGCTCCCGCAGTTGCGGGAGCGTGAGGAAGCTGAGCACGTTGTCGTCGGCCGGGTCGAGCAGATAGCCCTTACGGCGGGAGACCTCGCGCACGGCGACGGCGCGTTGCACCCATTCCTGTCCGGCGGGGCCCGCGGCGGCCACCACCCAGTCCTCGCCGTGCACCGGCCCGTAGATCGGCCGCAGCACCGCGGCAACCACGGAGCGCAGCCGCTGTTCCACGAGATTCAGCCAAATATAGGCACGCCCGGCCCGCTGGGCCCGGGTCCGGACCTCGCTCCAGGCTTCCGCGCCCCAGCCCAGTTCGGCACCGATCTCCATGGGCTGCGCAAGCGAGACCGCCCCGGGCGGGGCGTCGACGGATTCCCCCTCGTGACCTGGGTCACCTGGGGGCAGCTCGAACCCTCCCGAGCTCAACCGCGCACCGCCTTCCGCTCCCCCACCAACGATCAAGGAAGGGTACTCCGGGAGCGGGAGCCGGTGCAGCCGGATGGACAGGCTCCTTTCTCAACTTCCCCAGACCTCAGGCGCGTTCCCTGCGGCAAGATCTGCCGTAGTGAGCTGATTCATAGTGCTTGAGCACCCCGTCAAGGGCCGTATTCCGGACGTGTCCCCCGGTCAGGTTCTCGGACTCCGGTTCCGGGCGACACGGAGAGGCCCGATGTTGACCGGTCCGGCGGACGTGGCCGACCGGACCGTGCCACGTCCTAGGTGCGGGGCACTCTTTCGGGGAAGATCTGGCCGGGTCGGTCCCAAGTGCCCCAGCACCCGGATCAGAAGTGGAAGAGTCATATCCATGCAGGTCTGGCCGGGACAGGCGTATCCCCTCGGTGCCACGTACGACGGCGTCGGCACCAACTTCGCGGTCTTCTCCGAGGCCGCCGACCGAATCGAGTTGTGCCTGCTGCACGACGACGGTTCCGAGACGGCGGTGGAGCTGAGGGAGACCGATGCCTTCGTCCGCCATGCCTATCTGCCCGGGGTGATGCCCGGTCAGCGGTACGGATTCCGGGTGCACGGGCCGTACGAGCCGCAGCGCGGGGCCCGCTGCAACTCGGCGAAACTGCTCCTCGACCCGTACGCGCGGGCGGTCTCCGGGCAGATCCGGTGGGGTGAGGCGGTGTACGGCTATCCGTTCGGCCGGCCCGACGCGCGCAACGATCTGGACTCGGCGCCGCACACCATGAGCTCGGTGGTGGTCAACCCGTACTTCGACTGGGGCGACGACCGGCGCCCCCGTACGGACTACCACCGCACGGTGATCTACGAGGCCCATGTGAAGGGGCTGACGATGCTCCATCCGGGGCTGCCGAAGGAACTGCGCGGTACGTACGCGGCGCTGGCGCATCCGGAGGTCATCGCGCATCTAACGGAGCTCGGGGTCACGGCGATCGAGCTGATGCCGGTGCACCAGTTCGTCCAGGACCACCGGCTGGTGGACGCGGGACTCGCCAACTACTGGGGCTACAACACCATCGGTTTCTTCGCCCCTCACAACGCGTACGCCTCCCGCGGCGACTGCGGAGAGCAGGTGAGCGAGTTCAAGCAGGCCGTACGGGCCCTGCATCAGGCGGGCGTCGAGGTCATCCTCGACGTGGTCTACAACCACACCGCGGAGGGCAACCACCTGGGACCGACACTCTCGTTCCGGGGGCTCGACAACGCCTCGTACTACCGCCTCGCAGATGATCAGCAGTACTACATGGACACCACGGGGACCGGGAACTCGCTGCTGATGAGGTCCCCGCACGTGCTGCAGCTGATCATGGACTCGCTGCGGTACTGGGTGACCGAGATGCATGTGGACGGCTTCCGCTTCGATCTCGCCGCCACCCTGGCCCGGCAGTTCCACGAGGTGGACCGGCTGTCGTCCTTCTTCGACCTGGTGCAGCAGGACCCGGTGGTCAGCCAGGTGAAACTGATCGCCGAGCCGTGGGACGTGGGCGAGGGCGGCTATCAGGTGGGCAACTTCCCGCCCCTGTGGACCGAGTGGAACGGCAAGTACCGGGACACGGTCCGGGACCTGTGGCGGGGTGAACCGCGGACCCTCGCCGAGTTCGCGGGGCGTCTGACGGGATCCTCGGACCTGTACCAGGACGACGGCCGGCGCCCGCTCGCCTCGATCAACTTCGCCACCTGCCACGACGGCTTCACGCTGCACGACCTGGTCTCGTACAACGACAAGCACAACGACGCGAACGGCGAGGACAACCAGGACGGCGAAAGCCACAACCGGTCGTGGAACTGCGGCGCGGAGGGCGAGACGGACCAGCCGGAGGTGCTGGAGCTGCGCGAACGGCAGATGCGGAACTTCGTCGCCACGCTGATGCTGTCCCAGGGGGTGCCGATGCTGAGCCACGGCGACGAGTTCGCCCGGACGCAGTACGGCAACAACAACGCGTACTGCCAGGACAGCGAGCTGTCCTGGGTGCACTGGCCGGAGCCCCGCAAAGCCGGTACGGAGGACGAGGAGGGGGACGACCGGGAGTCCCGCAGCAGCCTGCTGGAGTTCACCCGGGCGATGGTCTGGCTCCGCCGCGACCACCCGGTCTTCCGGCGCCGCCGGTTCTTCCACGGGCGGCCGGTGGAGGGCACGCACGACGAGCTGACGGACATCGCCTGGTTCACGCCCGAGGGCAGTGAGATGACACAGCGGGACTGGCAGGCGGCGCATGCCAAGGCGCTGACGGTCTTCCTGAACGGGCACGCCATCTCGGAGCCGGGCCCGCGGGGCGAGCGGATCTCCGACGACTCGTTCCTGCTGATGTTCAATGCGAGCGCCGACACGCTCGAATTCGCCGTTCCGGTGAACCACGGCCGACAGTGGTCGGTGGTGGTCGACACGGCCCGCCCGGAGGGGGTGCAGCCGGGAGCGGGCCCGAAGGTGTCCGCGGGTGACCGGGTGACGCTGGTGGGGCGGAGCATGGCGGTGCTGCAGCGGCCGGCGTAGTCGTCGGGGCAGCACGCCCACAGAGTCGACCCCTCGTCCGGATGGATCGGCCGGATGCCGTGTCACAGTCGGCTCCAGGCTGGGTACGTACGTTCGCATGACGCCCACCGCCACGTACCGGCTGCAGCTCCAGCCGGACTTCCCGTTCTCGGCCGCCGGGCGCGCGGTGCCGTATCTCGCCGCGCTCGGCGTCTCCCATCTGCATCTGTCGCCGGTCCTCGAAGCCGTACCCGGCTCCAGACACGGTTACGACGTGGTCGACCACAGCCGTGTCCGGGCCGAGCTCGGAGGTGAGGCGGGGCTGCGGCAACTGGCGGCTACGGCGCGGGAGCACGGACTCGGGCTGGTGCTGGACATCGTGCCGAACCACATGGCCGCCGTCCCGCGCCACAACCGGGCCCTGTGGGAGGTCCTCCGCGAGGGCCCGGACTCGCCGTACGCCCGCTGGTTCGACATCGACTGGGCGGCGGGCGACGGACGGGTGCTGCTGCCGGTGCTCGCCCGTCGGATCGGCGACGAGATGGAACGGTTCCAGGTGGACGGGGAGGTGCTGCGCCACGGCGAACAGGAGTTCCCGCTCCGGGCCGGTACCGCCGGTCTTCCGCTGCCGAAGCTGCTGGACGCCCAGCACTACCGGCTCGGCTGGTGGCGGCTGGCCCGTACCGAGCAGAACTACCGGCGGTTCTTCACCATCTCGGACCTCATCGGGGTCCGGGTGGAGGACCCCGAGGTGTTCGCGGCCACCCACGGCAAGATCCTCGAACTGGTCCGGGACGGTGTCGTCGACGGACTGCGCATCGACCATCCCGACGGGCTCGCCGACCCCGCCGGCTATCTGGAGCGGCTCGACGAGGCGACCGGCGGGCGGTGGACGGTCGTGGAGAAGATCCTCACCGGTACCGAGCCGCTGCCCGCGGGCTGGGCCGTCGCGGGGACGACGGGGTACGACGCGCTGCACCGGATCGACGGGCTGTTCACCGATCCGACGGGCGCCACCGAGCTGCTCGGCCGGTACCGGGAGTTCGCCGGCCCGGCCGGGGACCGCGGCGGCTACTGGCCGACGACGGTCCGCCGGGCCGCGTACCGGGTGGTGACGCATGAACTGGCCGCGGAGACCGCGCTGCTGACCCGCCTCGCCGTACACATCTGCGCCGAGGACCCCGCGCTGCGCGACCACGCCCCGTGGGCGCTGCGCACCGCCGTCGATGAACTGCTCGTCCGTGTCCCGGTCTACCGCCCGTACGTCACGGCGGGCGGGCCCTGCACCGAGGCGGCGGAGGCGGCGCTGCCGGACTCGGCCGTACGGGACGCCAGGGCGTTGTTCTCCGTGCCCGAGGAGGCGACGGCCGTCGATGTGGTGCGGGACCTGGCGCTGGGGCGGCTCGGTGACGGGCCGGACCGGGCGGCATTCTGCGCCCGGTTCGCGCAGACCGCGTCGGCGCTGCGGGCCAAGTCGGTCGAGGACACGGCCTTCTACCGGTACGTGCCGCTGATCTCGGCGACCGAGGTGGGCGGTGATCCCGGGTTCCCCGCGGTGGCACCGGAGGAGTTCCACGCCTTCTGCACCCGGCTGGCGCGCGACTGGCCCGCCACCGGCACCGCGCTGACCACGCACGACACCAAGCGCAGCGCGGATGTGCGGGCCCGGATCGCGGTCCTGTCGGAGTGTCCGCAGCAGTGGTCGGAGCTGCTGACGGAGCTGGCGCGGGCAGCCAAGAATGCGGTCGCGCCCGATCCGCAGCTGGCCTGGCAGGCCTGGCAGACGGCGTTCGGCTGCGCGGGGCTGCCCGTCGATGAGATGGCGGGCCGTCTCGAACCCGCGCTGTTGAAAGCCGTACGGGAAGCGGGCCTGTTCACCAGCTGGACGGAGCCCGATCCGGTCTACGAGCGGGCGGTGTCGGACTTCGTCGCGGCCGGTCCCGCCGCCGGCACCGGGCCGGCACGGGAAGCGTTGCAGCGGTTTGCGGCGTCCCTCGAACCCTTCACCCGGGCCAACGTGCTCGGCGCGGCCCTGGTGCAGCTGACGATGCCAGGGGTGCCGGACCTGTACCAGGGGACGGAGCGGGAGTACGTGGCACTGGTCGACCCGGACAACCGGCAGCCGTTCCGCCGCCCGCCCGAAAACGGTCCCGTCAGCGAGAAGGCAGCGCTCACGGTGGCGGCACTGCGACTGCGGCGGAATCGGCCGGAGCTCTTCGGCGAGTCGGGGACGTACACCCCGCTGACCGCGCAGGGCCCGGCGGCCGCGCACTGTCTGGCCTTCTGCCGCTCCGGCGAGGTCGTCACGGCGGTGACCAGGCTGTCGCTGCGGCTGGCCGGGGCGGGCGGCTGGCGCGGGACGACGCTGGCGCTGCCGGGCGACGGGCCGTGGACGGATCTGCTCACGCCGGGACGGGACTTCCCGGGCGGTCCGGTCGCGGTGGCCGCGTTGTTCGCCGAACGACCGGTGGCGCTGCTCCGTGCCTGTCGTTGAACCCGGGGCGGACCGGTCCCGGTGCCGGGGACCGGCACTCAGCCGGGTCGTACGAGGAGGGTCCGCGGGCCGCGGGTGAGCAGTCCGGTACTGGACGGACGGAATCCGTCCGCCCAGCGGAGCCGGGGCATGGCGTCGAGCAGGGCGCGTATCCCCTGCTCGGCCTCCAGCCGCCCGAGCGGGACGGCCGGGCAGGACTCCGGTCCTGCGGTGGACCGGCTCTGGTCGGTCCGGAAGGGGTCGAAGAGATCGGGGGCGGCGTACCGCTCAGGGTCGCGGCCCGCCGCGCCGATCAGACAGGCGACGGGCGCCCAGGCGGGGAGTGTGCCGCCGCTGACCCGAACCTCGGCGACGGTGCGGCGCAGCACGACCTGCACGGGCGGGTCGCGGCGCAGCGACTCGGTCCAGGCGCGGTGGGCGAGGGCGGGTTCGATACGCAGGGCGGCCAGGAGGTCGGGGGCGTCCAGCAGATTGGCGAGGAAGGAGGCGAGCGCCGTCTCACGGACGCCGGTCCGGCTGGTGCAGGGGGTGATGGGGTGACCGGGCGGCTGCGCCGGGTCCGGGGAGGCGCCCGGGGCGGCGGCGCCCACGGGCAGCCAGCGGCAGAACTCCTCGACAAGATCGGCCTGTTGCCACCCCGCGATGCGGTGCGCGAGGACGTAGGCGGTCCGTTCGACGCGTTCGGAGAGGTGGCGGGGCACGGTCGCCGCCGGCCGCGCGATGTTCTGCGGCCGGGGCAGGCAGAGCCTGCCGCCGTGGCAGAGCCCGCGCGGCGCGGGGCCGCCGCGGGGTTCGCCGTCGTGCGGGAAGCCGGTGAACCGCGGGTCGGTGAGGGCGGTCGACACATCGGCGTGCCTGCTGAGCAGCCATGCGCCGAGGGGGGCGTCGTAGCTGAGCGGGTACTCCTCGCGCAGCACGCGGTAGAGCCGGTACGGATCGTGCGCGGCGCCGGGCGCGAGCAGGCTGGGGCCGGTGCCGGGCCGGGCGGTCCTGTCGGGCCGGCCGGGACGCGCGGTCCGGTCGGCGCGGTGACCAAGGTCCTGCGCGGAGGCGGGCGGGGGTATGCCGTCGGGCGCGTCGGCCTGCATCCTTGCCCCCCGGGGTCGGTGCGCCGCTGTGTGGCGCGGATGAACCAAGGGGACCACTGCGGAGCGCTCAGCGCAGTGGAGGTACGGCCGTTCGGGTGAGAGTGGCCGTCGCGCGCAGCAGCTCAGGCCTTTCTCGCCCTCGCCGGACGCGGCCTCCACCAACAGGCGTGATCCACGCCCCGGCTCAGGCCGGACGCCCCGGAAGCCCCGGAAGCCCCGGCGCCCCGGGCGGCTTGAGTGCGGGCGCGGACAGCCGGAAGGTGATCCGGCCGAAGCTCACCTGGTCCCCGTCGCGCACCGACACCGCACCGGTCACCCGCTGCCCGTTCACACACGTGCCGTTGGTCGAGCCGAGGTCGCGCAGGATCCAGCGGCCGCCGTGCACGGTGAGTTCGGCATGCTTGCGCGAGACGGTCTCATGGGTGAGCCGCAGTCCGTTCGCCGGATCGCGGCCGATGAACACGGGGTACGGGCTCGGGGCGGGCAGCAGCAGTTTCGGCAGTCGCTCGGCCTGCCAGGCCCTGCGTACCCGGGCCGGGAACCCGGACACCTCGCCGACCACCCGGAACAGCCCCTGCGTCCAGCGGCCTTCGCTCCGCAGGTCGGCGGTGAGTGCCACCAGCTCTTCCGGGCGGCGGGCGGCCAGGGCCAGTTCCATGCGCCGTACGAACGTGTCGTGGGAGAGCCTGCCCTGCGCGGCGCCTTCTCTGAGCACACCGAGAACACGGTCGCGCTGAGCATCGGACACCCGCGCGGGATACGTGTGGAACTCGAAGGGCGACGTCACAGGGTCAATTGTCGGGGCGACCGCCCCGGAGTGTCCAGAACAACCGTTCCTGGTCAGTGAACGCTAATCCGGTGGACGGTCCACCGCAGGGCCGGTTACGGTGACCATCCGCCCGAAGACCGAGGAAGGAGGCGAGAACAGTGCGTACGTGTACCACTTCATTCCCGCGCTCCCGTCCCGTTCGCCGGGCGGTTTCGGTTTCGGTCTGACCGGGAGCGCATCGCTTCTTCCGGAGGACTCTTCCATGACCGATCTGGTCATCCGCGCGCTCACCGAGAGCGACGCACAGCTTTTCCGCACCCTTCCCGACCGCGGTCTCGTCGGCCGCGCCGCCTTCGGGCACAGCTACGCCACCGTGCGCGAGGGTGGTGAGTACCGCCCCGAGTGGACCTGGATCGCCGAGCGCGGCGGTGTCGTGGTGGCCAGGGCCGCCTGGTGGTCGGGGCCCGCGGACACCGCACCCGTGACGCTCAACTGGTTCGACTTCGCCGACGGCGAGGACGAGGCGGGCACCGAACTGCTGCGCCAGTCACCGCTGTACGCCGAGTACGAGCTGATCCTGCCCGCCGGCTGGCGGGAGCGGCCCGATGTCGCGGCCGCCGCCGAGGCCAGGATCGCCGCCGCCCGTGCGGCCGGGATGAAGCCGCTGGTCGAGCGGTACCGGTACGAGTGGACGCCGGAATGCGGGCTGCCCGAGCGGCCCGACCGGCTCACCTTCCGGCCGGAGCCGGACGACGCGGTGATCCTCGACGTGCTGCGCCGGGTCCACTCCGTGACGCTGGACGCGCACGCCCGCCGGGCCATCGAGGGACCCGGCGGACTGGAGCAGGCGGCGCAGGAGGAGCTCGACTTCTTCCACTGGTGCCCCTCGCCGCGCTCCTGGTGGCAGCTGGCGTACACGCCCGAGGGCGAAGTGGCCGGACTCCATGTGCCCGCCCGTAACCCGGGCGGGCCGTGCATCGGCTTCATCGGGGTCGTACCCGAGCAGCGGGGCCACGGCTACGGGTACGACCTGCTCGTCGAGTGCACGCACTTCCTGGCCGCCGAGGGCGCCGAGTTCATCGCGGGCGCCACCGATCAGGGCAATGCGCCGATGGCGGCCGCGTTCGCCCGGGCGGGCCATCCCATCAGTCAGGAACGCATCCATCTGGTGTGAGGTTCGGGGTGAGCTCCGCCAGCCAGTCCAGGCGGAGCTGCTGCTCGGCGGGGATGGTCGCATCCTCGCCGCGCGGCCCCACGTTGAGCAGCAGGTTGCCGCCCGCGGCCGCGGTCTTTGTGACCAGTGAGGTCAGCGCGGGGCGGCTGAGGAAGGCGTCGGGTGACGAGTTCCGGTTGTAGCCGAAGCTGTGGTCGATGCCCCGGGTGATCTCGTACGGGTCCGGGCCGGTGTAGCGGGCGAACTCGGGGGTGCGGAAGTCGTAGTACGGGGGCTTGCGCGGCACGAACCCCTCGCCCTGCGCGATCGTTCGGCGCTCCCACCGGTCGTACAGGGCCTTGGCACCCGGCAGGTGGAGGGCGCGCCACATCGACGCGTAGGGGAACAGCCGGTCGTTGACGACGCCGTGCGGAACGGTGAAGCGGAAGTACTCGATGAGCCGCTGAACGTCGGTGCGCGAGCCGGGCCAGGCGATGTCGTTCCACAGGATGTCGGGCCGGTAGCGGCGTATCAGTTCACGCATCTGGGCATCGGCGTACGCGGGGTAGTCGCCGCGCGGCACGGCGGAGACGGTGTCCGCGCCGGTGCCGATGGGCCGGTCGTCGAAGGTCCAGTCGAGCCCGCCGGAGTAGTAGACCCCGAACCGCAGCCCTTCGGCGCGGACCGCTTCGGCGAACTCGCCGACGACGTCGCGGGTGGTGTGCCAGCCGGTGCGGTGCGGGTTGCGGACCTCGGAGGGCCAGAGGCAGAACCCGTCGTGGTGCTTGGTGACGAGGACGGCGTAGCGGGCGCCGGCAGCGCGGAAACTGCGGGCCCAGGCCGCCGGGTCCCAGCCGTCCAGGCCGTCGTTGAAGTCGTTGCCGAAGTCGGTGTACGGCCGGGTGCCGTAGGTCGCCCGGTGGTGGGCGGAGACGGGGCTGCCGGGGAAGCGGAGCGCGTTCTCGTACCACTCGGCGTACGAGGTCCAGCCGAGCGGCGTCCGGCGGCCGGCGAGGGGCAGCTCGTCGGCGGGAACGTACGGCGGGGCCCAGCCCGGTACGGACGCGGGTGTCCAGTGCACAAAGATCCCCAGCTGGGCCTGGGACCACCATGAAGCAACCATGGCGCGAAGTATTGATCATTGAGGGGGCCGTTCGTAAGATCCGGGCGCCCCCGGCCTGATCCGAAGGAAAGGCCCTGCGGGTACCACCGAGCTGACGGCGAGCGGCCGATGACCGTGGAGGACACCCGCACGGAACCGCAGTCCCGGCTGGGCGGCGAAGGAGTCCCAGCCGGAGGGGGTTGCCGTCGGTGTCGGCTGCTCCTTCGGTCCGGAAGGCGGAGGCGGACGCTCTCCAGAGGAATCCCGGCGGGAACGTCGGCACGGTCATCTCGGCCTCCAGCAGCCGTGCGAATGAGCAGAACCTGGCAGGGCAATGATCAGAACCAGACCTTAATCGCCAGTAACGGGCTCGATCCAGTGTCGTTGGCCGGTGGTCCCGACTTCTGCCGACCATGGGGCCGGAACGAGGAGACGAGGAGCGACGCATGCTGTTCGAGGTATGGGCACCGGAGGCGGATTCCGTCGGTCTGCGGCTGGCGGGTGAGCTGCGGACGATGGAGCGCGACCCGGCACGGACGGGCTGGTGGACAGCCGAGGCGGAGGCCGTGGACGGGGACCGGTACGGCTTCGTCCTCGACGACGGCCCCGTGCTGCCCGATCCGCGCTCGCGCCGCCAGCCGGACGGCCCGGACGGCGAGAGCGCCGTCGTCGACCAGGAGGCGTACACCTGGCGCACCGAGTGGGCGGGCAGGGGACTGCCGGGTGCCGTGCTGTACGAGCTGCACGTCGGCACGTACACCGAGGAGGGCACCTTCGACGCCGCCGCGGCGCGGCTGCCGCATCTGGCCGACCTGGGCGTCACCCATGTGTCGCTGATGCCCGTCTGCCCGTTCCCCGGCAGGCACGGGTGGGGTTACGAAGGGGTGTCGCTGTGGGCCGTGCACGAACCGTACGGCGGCCCCGACGGGCTGAAGCGCTTTGTCGACACGGCGCACGGGCTCGGTCTTGCGGTGGTCCTCGACGTGGTCCACAACCACCTGGGACCGTCCGGCAACCACCTGCCCGCCTTCGGCCCGTACTTCACCGAGACCCACCACACGCCGTGGGGCGCCGCGGTCAACCTCGACGCCGCGGGATCGGACGAGGTCCGCGCGTATCTGCTGGGCAGCGCGCTCGGCTGGCTGCGCGACTACCGGCTCGACGGACTGCGGCTCGACGCGGTCCACGCCCTCGCCGACACCCGGGCGCTGACCTTCCTGGAGGAGCTGTCCGCGGCGGTCGACGCGCTCGCCGCGGAGCTCGGCCGTCCGCTGCCGCTGATCGCCGAGTCGGACCTCTGCGACCCGCGTACGACCACCCCGCGCGCGGCGGGCGGCATCGGGCTGCACGCCCAGTGGAACGACGACTTCCACCACGCCCTGCACACGGCGCTGACCGGCGAGTCCCAGGGCTACTACGCCGATTTCGCCACCGCCCCGCTGACCGCCCTCGCCAAGACCCTGACGAGCGCCTTCTTCCACAACGGCACGTACTCCGGCTTCCGCGGCCGCACCCACGGCCGCCCCGTCGACATCGCCCGCACCGCGGCCACCCGCTTCGTCGGCTATGGGCAGACCCATGACCAGATCGGCAACCGGGCACTCGGCGACCGGCTCTCCGCCTCCCTCTCCCCCGGGCTGCTGGCCTGCGCGGCGGCGCTCGTGCTGACCGGCCCGTTCACCCCGATGCTGTTCATGGGCGAGGAGTGGGGCGCCCGTACCCCCTGGCAGTTCTTCACCGACCACACCGACCCGGCGCTCGCGGAAGCGGTACGCAGCGGCAGGCGTCGGGAGTTCGCGGCGCACGGCTGGGCGTCGGACGACATCCCGGACCCGCAGGACCCGGCCACTCGCGACCGCTCCTGTCTGGACTGGACCGAACCGGAACGCGAACCCCATGCCCGCCTTCACGCCTGGTACCGCGAACTGATCGCGCTGCGCCGCACCCTGCCCGATCTGTCGGATCCGGATCTGGCCGCGGTGAAGACCGCCCATGACGAGCAGGCGCGCTGGCTGGCCTATCGCAGGGGCGATCTGCGGATCGCGGTCAACCTCGACAAGAAGCCGGCCACGATCCCGCTCGGCGGCGGACGGAACCGGAACAGCGAGGGCAGGGTGCTGGCCGCCTGGGAGCCGGTGGAGACGCCGGGCGCGGACGGGCTGCTGCATCTGCCGCCCGAGTCGTGCGTGGTGCTCGCCGACGACTGACGGCCTCCCCCGCGACAGGGAGCCCACTCCCTGTCGCGGGGGAGGCTGTGAGGGCCTGCGGAAGTGGCACCCTCACCGACACTGCCGGCGGGTGCCCGACCGCTGCCGTACGACGTACAGCACCACTTCCGCGACCGGGAGCCGGAAGCCGGGGGCTGAACGCTCCTCCCGGTCCGGCTATTCGACGATCGCCAGCTCGCGTGCGGTCGTGTTGAGCCGGCGCCCGCCGTCCTCCGTGACGGTCACGATGTCCTCGATACGGACGCCGAACCGGCCCGGCAGATAGATGCCGGGCTCCACGGAGAAGCACATCCCGGGCACCAGCGGCTGCTCCTCGCCCTCGATCATGTACGGGGGTTCATGGGTGGTGACACCGATGCCGTGTCCGGTGCGGTGGATGAAGCGCTCGCCGTAGCCGAACTCGGTGATGACGGCGCGGGCCGCCCGGTCGATCTCCTGGCAGGCGACCCCGGGCCGGACCGCGCGGCAGCCGGCTTCCTGCGCCTCCCGCACGATGTCGTGCACCCGCTGCTCCTCAACGCTGGGTTCGCCGACATGGACCGTGCGCGAGGTGTCGGAGCCGTAGCCGTGCTTGAGGCCGCCGAAGTCCAGCACCACCATGTCGCCGCGCTCGATGGTGCGGTCGCCCGCCTCGTGGTGCGGGTTGGCGCCGTTGGGCCCGGAGCCGACGACGGTGAAGTCGACCTGCGAGTGCCCGAACTGCTTGAGCAGCGCGGCGAGATCGGCGGCGACGTCGGTCTCCTTGCGGCCGGAGAAGCGGACCTTCAGGATCTCCTCGTACGTGGCGTCGGCTGCGGCCCCCGCTGCCGCGAGACGCTCCAGCTCGGCGGCGTCCTTGACCGCCCGCAGCATCGGCAGGGCCTCGGTGAGGGAGACGTACGAGGTGCCGGGGAGGAAATTCTGCAGCCCGAGCAGGTGCATCGCCCAGGCGTTGTCGCTGATTCCGAACCGGCCGGCCGCGTCGAGCAGCGGGGCGGTCACGGCGTACGGGTCCTTGCCGTCGGTCCAGTCGCGCAGGGTCAGGGCCGGGGAGCCGACGGCCCGCTCGGCGTCCGGTGCCTCCAGGGTGGGGACGACGAGGACCGGGTCCTGGCCCGCCTTGAGGACGAGGAGGGTGAGGCGTTCGGTGTTCACCGGGTGGTAGCCGGTCAGGTGGACGAGGTCCGGGCCCGGTGCGACGAGGACACCCGCGAGCCCCGCCTCGGCGGCGGACTCGGCGGCCCGCTCCATCCTCGCCCGGTAGTCGTCGGCGGTGAACGGCACGGGCTGGTCGGGGCTGGACATGCGGAACCTCCTGGCGATGCGACACGGCAGACAACATCCTGCCCGGCGGCGACAGTCGGCGCGAGTGGGGGGTCAGGACGTCGGGCGCAGCCGTACGACGAGGTCGGCGCGGTCCCGGCCACGGTCGACGAGCCGGGCATTGGTTTCGTCGGACCCGGCCACCCAGCGCTCCGCGTACGGCCGGGGCTTGCCGAACCGCACATGGCGGTCGACGAGCCTGCGGACCCGTACGTCCGGGTCGAGGTCCAGGAACCAGACCTCGTCGAGCAGCCCGCGCACCGGCGCCCAGGGGCCGTCGTCATGGAGCAGGTAATTGCCTTCGGTGACGACGAGTGGGATGTGCGGTGGTACGGGAACGGCCCCGGCGATCGGCTCCTCCAGGGTGCGGTCGAAGGCGGGAGCGTAGACGGGCCCCTCCTCCCCGGGCGTGCGCAGGCGTCGGAGCAGGGCTGCGTACCCGGCGGCGTCGAAGGTGTCGGGGGCGCCCTTGCGGCCGGCCCGGCCCAGCCGGTCCAGCTCGGCCCGGGCCAGGTGGAAGCCGTCCATCGGGACGAGGACGGCGAGCCCGGCCAGCGCCTCGACGAGCTGGGCGGCGAGGGTGGACTTCCCGGCTCCGGGCGGCCCCGCGATGCCGAGTATGCGGCGATGGCCGGGGACGGCGAGCCGGCGGGCGCGGGCCGACAGTTCGCCGACGTCACTCAGGTGCATGCGGGACATTGTCCCGGCATGGGCGGCACCCTCGGTAGTGTTACGTATAACTCAGCCGTATGCCCCCGCTCCGTACCCCCGAGGAACCGCCATGTCCCACATCGCCCTGGTCACTCTGGTCGTCCGCGACTACGACGAGGCCCTCTCCTTCTACACGGACGCCCTCGGCTTCGAACTCGTCGAAGACACCGACCGCGGGGACGGATCCCGCTGGGTCGTCGTCCGCCCGCGCGGCGCCGCGGCGGGTACGGGGCTGCTGCTGGCCCGCGCCAAGGACGAGGGCCAGAGGGCTTCCGTCGGCGCGCAGACCGGCGGCCGGGTCGGCTTCTTCCTGCACACCGAGGACTTCGCAACCGACCACGCACGGATGCTGGCGGCCGGAGTGCGCTTCCTGGAGGAGCCGCGCCACGAACCGTACGGCTCGGTCGTGGTCTTCGAGGACCTGTACGGCAACCGCTGGGACCTGCTCCAGCCCGCGTGAGCCGCGGGCTTCCCGCCTCGCGGGAGCGTTGTCAGTGGCCACCTTCCGCGCATTCCACATGGTTGAGACATCAGCGAGAAACCGAAGTCCGTGAGAATGCCAGCAGGAGTGCGAGTGCGAACAGGGCAACCGCAACCAGCCACGCAGTCACGCTGCCGGAAGGGTAGAGGGCAACGGCCCACCAGGTGTGGGTCGTGTAACCATCGGGGTTGTAGGCGCGGCCGAGGATGATGTTGATGATGAGGAACATCAGCCCGGCTCCTGCTGCCGTGGCTTCATTGGCGAGGCGGCGCGTGAGGAGCGCGAGCGCGAGAAGGAGAGTGACGTTGCGTGGGATGTCCATCCCCACCACCAGTCCGGCCGCGTGTGCGAGGGTCGCAGTGAGAATGATGGCGCCCTGATCGAACCGGCGGACGGCTAGAACCGCTGTGGTCTCGGCTTCATGCAGTTGCCGTTCGAGGCAGTACATGACGGCGATGACGATCAGGACGGGGGTGAAGTAGGCGAGTTGGGCGCTTCCCATCCCGCTGGCCAGGCTGGGGACAGGGACTTCACTCGCCCCCACCGTCCAGCACACCACGACGAGCAGGGCGAGGGCCGCGGGGGCGGCCCACCAGTGGCGCACAGTGATCGCATAACGGTTCATGAGAGGGCCTTGTTGCAGTGCTGCTGGCTCGCGGCTGTCTTGGTGAACCAGTCGGCCTGCTCTTCGGCGGAAAGCCGGCGGATCTTTTGGAGTGCCGCCCATTCCGTAGGCGGCAGCGCTGCCTGTACACCCTTTTCGTCCAATCCGACCACCAGGGCGGCCCAGGCAGCGGCGGGAGAGCCCGGCTGTCGGCAGTCGTCCACACCGGCGAGCGCGGCTGTCCCGGTTACTGCCGATTCCGCCAGGTCTGCGGCGTACTGGGCTGAGTCTTGGCCACCGCCGCGCGGAGGCAGCGACCAGTTCAACGGCCACGTGCCCGGCTTGAGCGGAACCTTCGCGGAGGTGACGCGCAGCTCTTCCGGGACAGCTATTTCAGCATCCTTCAGCCGTTTGATCGGAGCCAGGGCGTCTCGCCGCAACTGTTGGGCGTAAGGCTCGTACTCCGGCGGCACACACACCCTCGGCGCTTGACCGGTACAGGCCATGGCGACGCTGCGGGGGCTCGTGGGGTTCCGGTAGCCCCAGTCAATCACCAAAGCGCGGCCGGCTGTGAAGGTGAGTGCCGCCACGGCAATGGCAACAGCCACCGCCCAGGCGCGTTGGTGCATCCGGGCCAGAACCCAGAACGCGAGGGCCAGGCCAGTAACAACACCCCACGGCACCAAATAAACAGCCGGGGTGAGCACATCGGTGACGGTCGACTGCCCGTCGATGAAGCCACCCAGGTGACGCACCCAGGCGTTGGACATCGCGTGCGGCATGGACAGCCACGCCCAGCAGCCGATTCCCGCAGCGGGCGCTGCGATGCTCCTGGGCATGATGAGTCCGAGGCACCAGCCGATGACCAGCCAACCGAGGGAAAGCAATGTCAGGTGCGCTACAGCGAGCCACCCGGCCCCCTCAGGCAACACGCCCACCGCCTGGTAGGCCATCACGAGCGCGCCGGTGACGAGGACGAGCAGCAGAATCAGGACCGGGGTGACAGCCCGCAAGAGCTGCCGTACCGCACTGCGTTGGCCGGTGGTGCTCAAAGCGCCCATCAGGCGGTGGCGGCCCGCCTCCCACGCGGCAGCCGCGGCCGCTCCCGGGGCGATGACCGCGATGGCGTGGGCGGCCAGTTCACCGGATTCAACCCCGTACCTCGATGGTGCGGTGAAGGTGGCGTCGTCGACGTACAGGCCTGCATATAGCAGGATGGGAAGCACCAGCCAGGGTGTGGCCGAGGCGCGGAGATTTGCCCAGGTAATCATTCGGCCGCCTCCAGGAGCGACGCGTAGGCGCTCTCCAAACGTCGGCCCGGCGCGCAGTCCGGGGCAGCGTGGCCGGCGAATTCCTTAACCGTTCCCCTGAACCTCGGTTTCCCCGATTCAAGGACCACAACCTCGTCGAACGCCTCGTCGAGGTCGCCGATGTCGTGAGTGGAGACGATCACGTGGACCTTGCCGCGCAGCGAAATCAGCAAGTCGAGGAACCGGCGCCGCTGATGCGGGTCGAGCCCGACGGTTGGCTCGTCAAGAAGAAGCAGTTCAGCTTCATGGACCAGCGCCTGTGCAAGAGCGATCCGCTGCTGCTGGCCACCTGACAGTGTCTTGATTTTGCTGTTGATCTTTTCGGTGAGGCCGACGCGCTCGATCGCCTCCGTCGCGGCGTGCCAGGCGTCACGCTCCCGCATGCCCTTGAGCCAGCCCACATAGGCCACATGCTCTCTGCACGTCAGCCCGGGGAGGAACCCGGGATGTTGCGGCAGCCAGGAAACCTTGCTTCGGTAGGCCCGCGTGTGTTTGCGGTTGGCCGGATCAAGTTCCCCGTACTGGATGCGTCCCGAATGCGAAATCGAGGCGCTGGCACCGAGGGAGAGCAGAGTGCTCTTGCCCGCGCCGTTTGGGCCGAGAGGGACGGTGTGGCCGGGTGAGAACGCCAGGTCCAGCCGGTCGAGGACCGGACGTGACCTGCGGCCGTAACGGAAGGTGCAGGACTGGTAGTGCAGGGGCATGAGGGTCTCTCGGAGCAGAAAAAGGCCCCCAGGGGTGCGCACGCGCTACGCGGGCGCGCCCCTGGGGGAGAGGGAAGGCGCTTAGTACGTCACGGTCAGCGACTTGACCGAGACATGCACGCCCACAAGGGCATCGTTAACAGCAAAGCAGTAGTCGCCGGAGCCGTGGTCGGCCAACGTACCGGAAGAGGTTGACGTGCTGCTGGCGAAACAGTTGGTGAAGGAAGCTCTCACGTAGTACGGGTCCGGCCCGAGAGTGTCCTTACGGAGGAGGACACGGCGGGCGACGTGGCAGTCCGGCACCGGGATCGGCGAGCTGGTCCAGGAGGCGAAGTGGGCGGTCGCCCGGCTGCGCGGCGCGTCGCATTGAGCGGCCGGGTGCGAAGGACCGGGCGGCCGGGCCGGGTGTTCAGCGGTTCGCCCGGCCCTCCAGGTACGCGAGTACGGCGAGCACCCGCCGGTGCACCGTGCCGTCGTCCGGTTCCAGACCGAGCTTGGCGAAGATCGAGCCGATGTGCTTGCTCACCGCCCTCTCCGTGACGACGAGTTCGGCGGCGATGGTGCCGTTCGCCTTGCCCTGGGCCATCAGTTCCAGCACCTCGCGTTCGCGCGGGGTGAGGCTCTGCAGCGGTTCGGCGGACGACCTGCGGGTCAGCAACTGGGTCACGACCTCCGGGTCGAGGGCCGTGCCGCCTGCCGCCACCCGGTCGAGGGCCTCCAGGAACTGGTCGACCCGGCCCACCCGGTCCTTGAGGAGGTAGCCGATGCCCTGGGCGCCCTGGGCAAGCAGCTCGGCGGCGTAGGTCTCCTCGACGTACTGGGACAGGACGAGGATCGGCAGCTCGGGCAGGTCCGCGCGGGCTGCGACGGCGGCGCGCAGGCCCTCGTCCCGGAACGTCGGCGGCAGCCGTACGTCGAGGACGGCGGCGTCCGGCCGGTGCTTCAGCAGGGCGGGAAGGATCTCGGGCCCGGTGGCCGCGTCGGCCACCACCTCGTGGCCCGAACTGGTGAGCAGCAGGATCAGGCCCTCCCGCAGCAAGGCGTTGTCCTCGGCGATCACGATCCGCACGGCAGCTCCACTTCGATGTCCGTCGGCCCTCCGGTGGGGCTGCTGATGCGGGTGGTGCCGTCCAGTGCGGCGACCCGCCGCCTGATCCCCACCAGGCCGCTGCCGGCGCGTTCGTCCGCGCCGCCGTGTCCATCGTCCCCGACGACCACACGCAAGGTGTCGGGGCCCCTGCCGATCCGGACGGTGGCGGCCGTCGCGCCGCTGTGCTTGCTGATGTTGGTGAGCGCCTCGGCGACCACGAAGTACGCGGCCGCCTCGATGGCGGCCGGGAGCCGCCGCCCGTCCTCGACACCGTCGAGGTCCGCGGTGACGGGTACGGCGACATCGGCGGCCAGCGCCCGTACCGCACCCGCCAGTCCACGGTCCGTCAGCACGGGCGGATGGATGCCGCGGACCACGTGCCGCAGCTCCGCGAGGGCCGCCTCCGCGCCGTCCTGGGCCTCGTCGAGGCGGAGCCGGGCGGCGGCGGGGTCGCGGTCGAGGAGCTGCTTGGCGAGCCCGATGCGCATCGACAGGGCGACGATCCTGGCCTGGGCTCCGTCGTGCAGATCCCTTTCGATGCGGCGCAGTTCGGCGCCGTGCGCCTCGACGGCACCGGCCCGGCTCTCGGTCAGCTGGGCGATCCGGTCGGCGAGCACGGTGGACGGCGAGAAGGTGAGCAGGGACCGGGTCCAGCTCGCAGACAGATCCGCGAGTACGGAATGCCAGCGCAGCATCCATCCCTGGCGCGCGGGCAGCGGTGTCCCGTACTCGTCGGCGGCCCGCCGGTCCAGCAGGTGCACGACGGGCAGCGCGGCCCCGTCGACGAGGAGCCCGACCGGCCACAGCACCATCGTGAGGTAGCCGAGGACGTTGCCCATGAGCGCCTGGATCGGCAGCCAGAGCGCGTCGCGCCAGACCGTCGGGTCGGTGAGTACGCGTCGGACCCGCTCGGAGAGTTCACCGCTGTCCAGCGGCGGATACGGCATCGGCGCGAACGGTACGCCGAGCCGCGCCGCTGCCCTGCGGCGTTCGAACTCGGCGAACCGGCGCAGCACTTTGGCCGCCTCGGGCAGGGCGGGCAGCCCGATGAGCACGACGGCGAACAGCAGGACCGCCACCACCAGGAACGTGCCCACATACGCGGCCAACGCGATCGGAACGCCGATGAGGAGGTAGCGCGAGGCATCCCACGAGCGCCGGATGGCGGCCGTCAGCGGGGCAGGAGTGGTGCTCATGACGCACCACGTTACGGGGGTTCGGCCACCGCCGGAGTGGGGATCTCCCCCCACCCCTGGTGGAGCTGGCTGCACCCCCTTCACGGGAGTGCGCACCCTCGTGCGAGCACTCTCATCCGCATAGCGTTTACGCAGGTCAGAAGGCATAGGCGGAGAAGGTACGGTGGAGTCAACGGTGGACACGATCACAGCGGCGCGGGCAACCGCGCTGAGTCTGGAGTCGGTGAGCCGACGCTACGGTCGGCGGGGCGGCGGCCAGGAGGCGACCGCGCTCGACGCGGTGAGCTGTGTGGTCCCGGCCGGGAGTTTCACCGCGGTGGTGGGCCCCTCGGGATCGGGCAAGAGCACGTTCCTCCAGTGCGCGGCGGGCCTGGACCGGCCGACATCGGGGACGGTACGGATCGGGGGCACCGATCTCGGCTCGCTGTCGGAAGCCGCGCTGACGCGACTGCGCCGGGACCGGATCGGCTTCGTCTTCCAGTCCCACGCCCTGAACCTGGTGCCTTCGCTGAGCATCGAGGAGAACGTCGTACTGCCGCTGGTGCTGGCGGGCGCCGATCCGGCGGACGAACGGGTGCTGACCCGCGGCCGGGATCTGCTGGCCCGGGTCGGCCTGACGGGCCGCGGTGCGCAGGGCCCCGCGACGCTCTCGGGCGGCCAGCAGCAGCGGGTCGCGGTGGCACGGGCGCTGGTGACCGAACCCGATGTGATCTTCGCGGACGAGCCGACGGCGTCCCTGGACCCGGAGTCGGCGGCGCTGGTCCTCGGTCTGCTGCGGGACGCGGTCCGGGTCGACGGCCGTACGGTCGTCATGGTCACCCATGATCCGATGGCGGCGAGCTGGGCGGACACCGTGCTGACGATGGACAGCGGTCGGCTGCGATGAGCACGGACACACCGACGGACACGCAGAGGCCGTACAAGGACGCGCGATCCGGGATGCGGCGGGCTTCGGCGTTCCTCGCCCGGCGTTCGCTGAAGACCCACCGCCGGGCCTGGACCGCGGTGTTCGCCGCGACGACGGCCACTGCCGCGCTGATCGGCGCGTTCGCTTTCGTCATCGGTTCGCTGCTGCTGGCGAAGCCGCCGCTGGAGCGCCATGCCGGGGCCGACGCGGTGGTGGCGGCCGACCAGCGGGTGACGTACACGGTGAAGCCGTGGGGCAGTAAGCCGAAGACCGCGACGGCGTATCTGGCGGAACGGGTCCGTCTGGACCGCTCGGTGGTGGCGAAGGCGGCCGGCGCCGACGGGGTCGCGAAGGCCGTCGCCGACGATTCGGTTCCGGTGGCTGTGGGCAGTGGGAGCGGGGGTACCGGCGGCGGAGCTTCGGCTGTCGGCCGTTCCTGGGCGTCCGCCGCGCTCACTCCGTACCGGCTGGCCGGAGGGCACGCGCCGAGGACCTCCGCCGAAGTGGTCCTGGACAGCGCGCTGGCGGCCGCTGCCGGGAGCGCGCCGGGCGACCGGGTGACCTTGCAGATCGACGGGGCTCCGCGGCCGTACACCGTCAGCGGCGTTGCCGACACCGGTCACCGCGGCGGCGCCCCCGCCGTCTTCTTCACCGAGCGTCGGTTGACCGCCCTGGCCGGGCACCCGGGCACGGTCGATGCCATCGGGATCGTCGCCGAGAAGGGCGTGTCCGCGGACGCGCTGCGGGCGTCACTGGACAGTGCGCTGCCCGACCGCGCACATGGCGACCACGGGATACGGGTCCTCACCGGTCCGGAGCGCGGGCAGGCCGAGTACCTCGACGCGCTCGGCAGGCGCGGCGATCTGCTGTCCATGCTCAGTTCGATCACCGGAACGGTCTTCATGGTGGCGCTCCTGGTGATCGCCACCACGCTCTCTCAGGCGGTCCACCAGCGCTCCGGCGAACTGGCTCTACTACGTGCGGTCGGGGCGACGCCCCGTCAGCTCAGGTCGGCCGTCGGCCGTGAGACGAGCCGGGTGGCCGGCGCCGCGGCGGTGCTGGGCGGGATCGGAGCCGTTCCGCTGGGGCTGCTGATACGGTCCCTGCTGACCACGGACCCACTGCCGCTGCCCGTACCGGTGTGGCTGTCGTTCGTCGCGGGCGCCGTGGGCGCGGTGCTCGTCACGCTCGCGGCTCGTCCGGTGGCGATGCTCGCGGCCAGGTCCATCACCGGGCTGCGGCCCGCCGCGGCGCTGGACGTGGCCCGTGCGCCCGAGCCGGGCAAGCCGGGCCGGGTGCGTACGGGCGCCGGAGCGGTGCTGGCCGTCGCGGGCGTCGGTTCGGCGGGCGCGGCAACGGTACATGGCGGGCAGGCCGGCGCGGTGGCGGCCTCGGGTGCGGCGACCTCGCTGATCATCGCGGTGGCGCTGCTCAGTCCGTGGATCGCCCGGACGGCGATGCGGGTGCTCGGCACACCGATACGGCGTGTGGGCGGGGTCTCCGGATTCCTGGCCGCCAAGTCCGCCGCCGCGCACCATCGGCGCCTCGGTGCGGCGATCACCCCGATCGTGCTGGTCGTCGCCTTCGTCTGCGTACAGCTGGCGGCCGACTCGACAATGGAGCGGGCCGCCGACCGGCAGGCCGCTGCCTCGCTCCGGGCGAACCTGGTGGTGACGGGTCCCTCCGCCGGACTGCCGGCCGCTGCGGCACAGGCGGTGCGCGAGGCGCCCGGAGTGACGGCGGCGACCGGTGTGCTGCGTTCGAGCGTCGTCCTCGCCCGTCGCGAGGTGGGCGATCCGAAGCTGGACCGGCTCCCCGTGCTGGGCGTGACGGCGGACCAGCTGTCCGGCACGCTCGATCCGCACGTTACGGCGGGCGATCTGGCGGACCTCACCGGCCGGGGCACGATCGCGGTCGGCGAGGACCGGGCCGCCGATCTCGGCGTGGGCACCGGCGACACGGTGAAGCTCCGTCTCGGCGACGGTACGGACGTACGGCTCCGCGTGGTGGCGCTCTACGAACGGGCGCTGGGGATCGGTGAGTTCATGCTGCCGCGCGAGACCCTGGCCGGGCATGTGTCGGCCCCGCGCGACCAGCGGATCCTGATCCGCACGGCGGACGGCGGAGCGGCTTCGGCTTCGGAGGTGCGCCGTGCGCTCGCCCCGTACGCGGGTGTACGGGTCCGTGCCGCGACGGCGGACGACATACGGATCGCCCCGTCGGCCACGGGCGGGAAGAACGCCTTGACCGTCATCGGTGTGGGGGTGATCGGCGGCTTCGCACTGCTCGCGGTGATCAGCACGCTGTCCCTGATCACGGTGGGCCGCCGCGCGGAGTTCCGCCTGCTGCGCATGGTCGGCGCGGGCCATCGGCAGGTGAGGCGGATGGTGGCGCTGGAGACCGGTCTGGTGACGGTGACGGGCCTGGCGATCGGCACGCTGGTCGCGGCGGTCCCGCTGGTGGCCTTCGCCGTGTCGACGACCGGTTCGTTGCCCTACCTGCCGCCGGTGCAGTACGGGGTGCTGGTACTGGCCGTGGCGGTGGCGGCGGGTGCGGGGACGATGTGGCCGGGCTCGTCCGGCGGCCGCTCCGTCCTCAAGCGCCGCGGGTGAGCCCGTACGGCACGACCGGGCCCCACCGACGCGGATCGGGCCCGCCCCTCGATTGAGGGCGACGCCCGCGGTGGGCGCGCGCCGGGGGGAGGCGCACAACGTGCCCGCCCCGGCGCGCGTCATGGTGAGGCCGGCAGCGGCAGCGCCGCTTCCCGTACCGCCGCCGTGGCCAGCGCGTCGAGCACCGGCGCGATCAGCGGATGCCCCTCCGCGCCGTGCCGCACCGCGGCGAAGACCCGGCGGGTCGGCGCGCTGCCCTCCACCGGCCGCACCACCACCCCCGTGAGATCCATCCCCCGCAACGCCGACCGCGGCACCAGCGCCACCCCGGCACCCGCGCCGGCCAGCGCCACCACCGCACGGAAGTCGTCCGAGGAGTGCTCCAGCCTCGGCTGGAAGCCGGCGAACTCGCAGGCCAGGACCACCACGTCATGGCACGGGTTGCCGGGGTACGGGCCGATCCACGGGTCCTTCTCGAGGTCCGCGATGGCCACCTGGTCCTGGCCGGCCAGCCGGTGCCCCACCGGCAGCACGGCGTCGAACGGCTCCGAGTACAGCGGCACCCGGGTCAGCCGCCGGTCGTCCTCGCCGGGCGCGCCCCGGTATTCGACGGCGACCGCCACATCGACCTGCCGGTCGAGCACCATCGGCACGCTCGCGTCGCCTTCCGCGTCCTGCACCCGGACCCGGATGCCGGGCGCGGTCGACGTCAGCTCGGCGATGGCGGGGGCGAGCACGAGCCCGATGCCGGTGGCGAACGCGGCGACCGTGACCGTACCGGCGTCTCCCGCCCCGTACGCGGCGAGCTCCGCCTCGGCCCGTTCCAGCTGGGCCAGCACCGCATTGGTGTGCGTCAGCAGGATCTCGCCGGCCGGTGTGAGCCGTACGCCGCGGGCGCTGCGGTCGACCATCCGGTGGCCGGTCTCCTGTTCCAGGGCGGCGAGCTGCTGGGAGACGGCGGACGGCGTCAGATAGAGCGCGGCGGCTGCCGCAGTCACGGTGCGGTGGTCGGCCACCGCACGGAGAATACGCAGCCGCCGTGCATCGATCATGTGATCCATTGTCCCAGGCCCCGAGGGGTGTACGGGGCCTGGGACCACCCCGCTCGTCGAGCTACTCGCCGAGCGCGGCCCGTGCGTCGACGAACGCGTCCACCGCACGGTTCACGTCGGCCGTGGAGTGCGCGGCCGACAGCTGGACGCGGATGCGCGCCGCGCCCTGCGGGACGACCGGGTAGGAGAACCCGATCACATACACACCGCGCTCCAGGAGCAGCTCCGCCATCCGGCCTGCCTTCGCCGCGTCCCCGATCATCACGGGGGCGATGGCGTGGTCGCCGGGCAGGACGTCGAAGCCCTCCTCGGTCATCCGGTTGCGGAAGAGCGCGGTGTTGGCGTTCAGCCGCTCGCGCAGGTCACCGGCGGACTCCAGCAGGTCGATGACCTTGAGCGAGGCCGCCGCGATGACCGGGGCGAGGGAGTTGGAGAAGAGGTACGGGCGGGACCGCTGGCGCAGCAGTGCGACGATCTCGGCGCGGGCCGCGACGTAGCCGCCGGAGGCACCGCCGAGCGCCTTGCCGAGCGTGCCGGTGATGATGTCGACGCGGTCCATGACGTCGTGCAGCTCGGGCGTGCCGCGGCCGCCCGGGCCCACGAAGCCGACGGCGTGCGAGTCGTCGACCATGACCATGGCGTCGTACCGGTCGGCCAGGTCGCAGATCTCGCCGAGCGGGGCGACGTACCCGTCCATGGAGAACACGCCGTCGGTGACGATGAGCCGGCGCCGCGCCCCGGACGCCTCCTTGAGCTGCTGCTCCAGGTCGTCCATGTCGCGGTTCGCGTAGCGGAACCGCTTGGCCTTGGAGAGGCGGATGCCGTCGATGATGGAGGCGTGGTTGAGGGCGTCGGAGATGACCGCGTCCTCCGGACCGAGGACGGTCTCGAACACGCCGCCGTTGGCGTCGAAGCAGGAGGAGTAGAGGATCGTGTCCTCCTGGCCGAGGAACGACGAGAGCCGCTGCTCCAGCTCCTTGTGGACCTCCTGCGTCCCGCAGATGAAGCGGACCGAGGCCATCCCGTAGCCCCAGCGGTCCAGCGCCTCGTGGGCGGCGGTGATCACCTCGGGGTGGTCGGCGAGGCCCAGGTAGTTGTTGGCGCAGAAGTTGAGCACCTCACCGGGGCGGCCACCGGCGGTGACGGCTACGGTCGCGGACTGCGGGGTGCCGATCACGCGCTCGGGCTTGTGGAGTCCGGCGGCCTTGATCTCGTCGAGGGTCGTGCGCATGTCGTCGCGTACGGAGTCGAACATGAGGGGTGTCTCCTGGTGTGTACGGGCCGGTACGAGGTCGGTACGAGGTCGGTCAGACGGTCCAGTCGAGGATGATCTTGCCGCCGCGTCCGCTCGCCGCGTCGTCGAAGGCCGCCTCGAAGTCGCGGTAGCCGTACCGTCCGGTGACCACGGGGGCGAGGTCGAGGCCGCCCTCCAGCAGGACGGACATGGCGTACCAGGTCTCGTACATCTCGCGGCCGTAGATGCCCTTGATCGTGATCATCGAGGTGACGACGCTGGACCAGTCGACGGCGAACTCCTCGGACGGCAGTCCGAGCATGGCGATCCGTCCGCCGTGCGTCATGTTCGCGATCATGTCGCGCATGGCCTCGGGGCGGCCGGACATCTCCAGGCCGATGTCGAAGCCCTCGCGCAGGCCGAGGTGGCGCTGGCCGTCGGCGATGGTCTCCTCGGCGACGTTGAGGGCGAGGCTGACGCCGACCTTCCGCGCGAGTTCGAGCCGGGCCTCGCTGACGTCGGTGATGACGACGTTGCGGGCGCCCGCGTGCTTGGCGACGGCCGCGGCCATGATGCCGATCGGGCCGGCGCCGGTGATCAGGACGTCCTCGCCGACCAGCGGGAAGGACAGCGCGGTGTGCACGGCGTTGCCGAACGGGTCGAAGATCGCGGCGATGTCGAGGTCGACGGGGACCCGGTGCACCCACACGTTGGAAGCGGGCAGCGCGACGTACTCGGCGAACGCCCCGTCCCGGCCGACGCCGAGCCCGACGGTGGAGCGGCAGAGGTGGCGGCGTCCGGCCAGACAGTTGCGGCACTTCCCGCAGACCAGGTGACCTTCGCCGCTGACCAGGTCACCGACGGCGATGTCGACGACATCGGCGCCGATCGCGGCGACCTCGCCGACGAACTCGTGGCCGAGGACGAGCGGCGTCTTCACGGCCTGCTGCGCCCAGCCGTCGTAGTTGCGGATGTGCAGGTCGGTTCCGCAGATGCCGGTGCGGAGGACCTTGATCAGCACGTCCGAGGGGCCGATCTCCGGCTCGGGAACGTCCATCAGCCAGAGTCCGGGCTCGGCCTTCTGCTTCACAAGTGCCTTCACGGCTGTGGCTCCCTGTACGTGGTGCGAGGTGAACGCCCCGGGCCGGGGGCAGCCTCGAAGGGAGCCTGCGGCCCGGGGAAGATGAGAGGGACGGCATGGGGGCAGCACGCACGGTGATCGGCTGCCGCGCACCATCCTCCGCCGCCACGGAGAAATCTGCCGTACCCCGCGCCCCAGGTCCATCGAGGTTTTCTTAAGCGCAGCCGCAGCTCCGCTTCATGCCCGCCCCTCCGGAAGGGGCCGGCCGCCCTTCGGTACGGGCGACCGGCCCGCTGGAACCGGGCGTGCGATCAGTCGCCGATCTCCTGCGGCGGGGTGTCCCGGCCCGGTACCTCATTGGGCGCGAGGATCCAGTCGTCCCCCGGGTACGGCTTGGTCCATCCGGTGGACGCGTACCGGTGATCCGGTTCAGCTGCGCCGGGTTCCTTGATGATCAGAAAGATGTGCTTGATCTTGGACGGGCTGCCCAGCTTGGCCGGGATGACCTGCTCGCGGTCGTGCGACGAACCGTAGGTCTTCTTCTGCCCCAGCAGCTTCGCCCAGTCGTTGTTGACGAAGACCCGGTGGGTCGGCGCACCCAGCTGCCGCTTGGACGGCATCGGGAACGTGGTGAAGCCGAGACGCAGGGGCGTGGTGGACACCAGCCCAAAGGACCCATTCCGTTGGCATTTTCCGCCAACACTTAGCAAAGTTGCGCGCATGCCATGTGCTGGCTTGATGAGGCGCCCCTATGGGTTGATCTAGGACATTCCGCGTGCCGTCTGCCACGTCGTGACGACCTTGACACCCGCCCTCTGGCCTGAACTCCCGGCATCCGACCCCGACTACGGGCGTTCCCTTACGCAACCTTGACCTGCTCATGACGCCTGCAAAGTGTTCCCGTGATGCGGCGCGGATGATCCCTTCGCCCCCCATGGGACCTTTCCCTTCTATTGCAGGAGTCTTGATGAGTCGTGCGCGCTTGAGAGCGTGGCCGAGATCGTCGCGGGCCCGGATACCACGCGTATCTGGGCGTTTACGGCAAGTTGCCAGCGTGGTGTCGCTGTTGTTGTTGGCCGAGGCGGCCTTGGTGGTGGAGTCGACGGGCGAGGCGGTGGCGGTGGGACAGCCCGCGGCAGCCACCGAGTCGGCGACCGCGCCCGCCTACGGGCCGGCGGAGGCGGCGGATGAGGCCTCGGCGGTGCTGATGGCCCGGCTACAAAGCCGCAAGATCGAGGTGCTGTCCGAGAGGGGGGCGGACTCGACGACCTGGGCGCTGCCCAGCGGTGCGCTGCAGACCGAGACCTTCACCGGGCCGATCCGCGTGAAGCAGGACGGCACATGGCTGCCCATCGACACCACCCTGGCCGATGCCGGTGCGCAGCTTGAGCCGAAGGCGGCCGCTGCCGAGGTGGCCCTGTCCGACGGCGGGGATACCGCGTTGGCCTCGGTGAGCCAGGGCAAGGCCACCTTCGGTCTGGGCTGGGCCGAGCAGTTGCCGACGCCGACGATCAAGGGCTCGACCGCCGCTTACGATCTGGGCGACGGGCAGACCCTGAAGGCGACGGCTCTGGCGCAGGGCTTCTCCGAGAACATCACCCTGGCCGGTGCCCCCGCCGATGCGGTGTCCTACCGCATCCCGCTGCGGCTGGACGGGCTGAAGCTGTCCCAGGCCACGTCCGGGCATCTGCTGCTCAAGGACGCGGATGGGAAATTGGTGGCCGAGGCGCCGGCGCCGATGATGTGGGATGCGTCGAAGAACCCCGCCTCGGGCGAGTCGGACCACCGCGCGAAGGTGGACACGAAGATCGAGACGGGGACGGATGGCAGCCAGACGCTGGTCCTGACCCCGGATGCCGACTTCCTGGCCCGCACGGACCTGACGTACCCGGTGACCGTGGACCCGACGTCCACGCTGGCGGCGACGACCGACACGTGGGTGCAGACCCCGGACTACCCGGACTCTCAGCAGGGCTCGCCGGAGTTGAAGTCGGGCACCTATGACACGGGCACCAACAAGGCCCGCTCGTATCTGAAGTTCGACGTGGCCAAGTTCGCCGGCAAGCACATCATCGACACGAACCTGGCGCTGTATTCGTTCTACTCCTCGACCTGCGCCACCACGGGTGCGGGCACCGAGGTGCGGCGGATCACCGGCAGCTGGGACTCGGCGGCGATCACCTGGGGTGCGCAGCCGGCCACCACGGCCACCGGTGCGGTGGTCAACAAGGCTGCGCTGGGCTACAACACTTCCTGCCCCGGCGGCACGATGAACTTCGACATCGACGCCATTGTGGCCGCGTGGGCCAGTGGCTCGGCCAATTACGGGCTGCGGATCGCCGGTGCGAATGAGACCGACCCGTACACCTGGCGGCGCTTCCGCTCCGCCAACTACATTTCCGGTGACAACTCGGCAGAGCCGCATCTGACGGTCACGTACAACTCCTACGCCACCAACTCGGCCCTGGCGGTCTCGCCGTCGCAGCTCAACGCCTACAACGGCAAGCGGTACGTCACCTCGCTGACCCCGACACTCTCGGCGAAGGTCACCGATGCCGACGGAGGCAACGCGCAGGCTCAGTTCGAGGTCACCGCCGACCCGGCCTACGCCGACACCACCTACAGCTACACCGCGCTGGGCAAGTCGGTGACCTCGGGCTCCACTTCCACTCTGGCGGTGCCGTCGGCGAGTGCCTTCCCGGCCGGCTCGCATCTGCGCTACCGGGTGCGCGGCTATGACGGCACGGACTACGGCACCTGGTCGGGCTATTCGACGTTTGTGCTGAACACCGGGCTGCCCGTCGCGCCGAGCATCTCGTGCCCGGTCTACCCGGTGAGCACGTGGTCGGCGAAGGCGTCGGGCGCGGTCTCCTGCACCCTGGACACCACCTCGACCGACGGGCAGGGCTTCAAGTGGGGCCTGGATGATCCGGCGATGGCCAAGCGCATCGACGACACCGTCGATGGCACCGGCGGTGACCCGCTGACCATCAGCATCACCCCGGGCGATGGCTGGCACACGCTGTATGCCAAGACCATCGACTCCGGCGGCAACCTGTCGACGGCCACTACCCAGTATTCCTTCGGTGTCGGCGCCGACGGCGCCGCGCTGCTCAGCCCGGGTGACGGCGACCGTCCCGCCCGCCGCGTGGCACTCTCGGCCACCGGCAAGCCCACGTACACCGGTGTGACCTACCAGTACCGGCGTGGTGAGACCGACGCCTGGAAGAACGTGCCGCTGGCGGACGTCACCAAGAACGCCGACGGCTCGGCCATTGCCGCCTGGCCGCTGGCCGCCCCCAACGGCGCACCCCCGGCCCTGGCCTGGAACATCACCACATCCCTGGCCGAGGACGGCCCGGTCGATGTGCGTGCCGCCTTCACCGACGGCACCACCACTGGCTACTCCCCGACAAACACCATCACCGTCGATCGCAATGCCGGCACCGCTCCGTCCGATGAGGTCGGCCCGGGGTCGGTGAACGACCTGACCGGCGACTACACCCTGTCTGCCACGGATGCGTCCGCGTTCGATATGAGCGTCTCGCGCACGGCCTCTTCCCGGAAGCCGACCGCGGGTGCGGACGCCGAGGGCCAGGCGGCCATCTTCGGGCAGCAGTGGACCTCGGGCACCACCGCCGAGCTGACCGACTCCGACTGGGGCTATGTCCGCAAGACCTCGGCTACCTCGGTGGCCCTGGTCGACGTCGGCGGGGACGAGCTCGGCTTCACCGCCACCTCCACCGGTGGCTGGAAGGCGGAGCCCGGCGCTGAGGAACTGACGCTCACGGGGAGCCTGACCGGCTCGTTCACGCTGAAGGACACCGAGGGCACGACGACCACGTTCGCCAAGGTGGATGCGGCGGCGACCACCTGGCAGGTGTCGGCCACCTTCCTGCCCACCAGCAACTCCACCACGACTGTGGTCTCGGAGAAGGTCGTCTCGGGCACCAAGACGCTGGCCCGCCCGAAGTACATCATCGCCCCCACCTCGGCGGCGGCGGCCGCGACCTGCCAGACGACGCCGTCCACCAAGGGCTGCCGACTGCTGGAATTCGTCTACGCCACCAGCACCACCGCCACCAGCACCGTCGTGGGTGACTTCACCGGCCAGGTGAAGGAGTTGCGTCTGTGGTCCACCGATGCCGGTGCCGCGGCGGCAACCTTCAAGTCCGTGCAGACGTATCAGTACGATGATGCCGGACGCCTGCGCAAGGCCTGGAATCCACAGATCACCCCGTCCCTGATCACCGGTTACACCTACGACAGCGCCGGCCGGGTCACGACCCTGACGCCGCCTGGTGAGTTGCCGTGGACGTTCACCTACGGTACGGCCGGTAACGCGGCCACCGCGGGCGCGGGCATGCTGTTGGCGGCCTCCCGGCCCACTCTGCAGCGCGGGTCGCAGTCGCAGACCGACGGCGGTACCGCCACCACCTCCATGGTCTACGACGTACCGCTGACCGGGACGAAAGCGCCATATGCCATGAGCGCGTCGAGTGTCGCGACTTGGGGCCAGAGCGATGTGCCGACGGATGCCACCGCGGTTTTCCCCGCTGATGCCGTGCCGGCTTCGCATGACGGCGCCAGCCTGACCGCCACCTCCTACACCCGAGCCGCAATCTCCTATGCGGATGCCTCCGGACGCGAGGTCAACACCGCCACCCCCGGCGGCCACCTGACCACCACCGAATACGACCACACCGGCAACACGGTGCGCGAACTGTCCGCCAAAAACAGTGAATTGGCGCTTGCCACCGACGGGCCGGGCCTGGAGGAGCTGACCCTGCTGGGTATCAACAACTCCTCCACCGCCGAGCGCGCGCAGCAGCTGTCCACCACCCACCTGTTCTCGGCCGACGGTCTGCGCGAATTGGAATCCAGTAGGCCGCTGCACCTGACCACCCTGACCGGTGTCCTGAAGGCCGGCACCGGCGGCACCGACCTGCCCGCGGGCAGCGAGATCCCCGCCCGCCAGCACACGGTGACCACCTACGACGAGGGCCGACCCACCGACGGCAGCGCCACAGTCGCCGACCAGCCCACCACCGTCACGGTCGGCGCGCACGTCGACGGCTACCCGACCGACGCCGACACCCGCAGCTCCAAGACCGGCTACGACTGGGTCAAGGGCCTGCCCACCTCCACCACCGACGACCCCGCAGGCCTCAACCTCACCAAGACCACCACCTACGACACCCAGGGCCGAGTCACCAAGACCACCTTGCCCAAGTCGACCGGTACCGACGCCGGCGCGACGAGCACCACCTACTACTCGGCGACCGGCACCGGCGCCTGCAACGGCCGCCCCGAATGGGCGGACCTGGTCTGCTCCACGGGACCTGCAGGCGTGATCACCGGCGGCGGTTCGAACCCCACCCAGCTGCCCACCAAGACCGTCGAATACGACCGGTGGGGCAAGACGGCGAAGGTGACCGAGACCGCCAACTCCGTGACCCGGACCACCACCACCACGGCGGACAGCGCCGGACGACCCACAAAGGTCGCGATCACCGGCGGGGTGGGCACCGCGGTGCCGGACACCACCACCACCTACGATCCGACCAGCGGTGACGTCGCCACCGTGACGTCGAACGGCCAGACGATCACCCACACCACCGACATGCTCGGCCGGGAGATCGCCTACAACGACGGGGTGGGCAACACCGCCACCACCGAGTACGACAGCCTGAACCGACCGGCCAAGGTGTCCGACTCGGCCCCGTCGACCACCACCTACACCTACGACACAGCCAAGGACCCACGCGGCCTGGAAACCTCCCGCACCGACTCGGTCGCCGGCACCTTCACCGCCGCCTACGACGCGGACGGCGACCTGACCACCGAGCAACTCCCCGGCGGCTACACCCTGACCACCAGCCAGGACGAGACCGGCACGGAGACCTCCCGGGTCTACACCCGCGATGTTGACGGCGTGATCGTTGCCTCCGACACCGCCGACCACTCCATCCACGGTCAGACCGTCGCCGACACCGACGCCGCAGGTCAGGCCTATGCCCGCGGCTACAGCTACGACAAGCTCGGCCGCCTCACCCAGGCCGACGACACCGCCCCCGACGGCACCTGCACCCGCAGGAGCTACACCTTCGACAACAACACCAACCGCACCGCCCTCGCCGTCGCCACCAGCGCCGCCGACGCGGTCTGCACCTCCACCGGCGCGACCAGCACAAGTAGCACCTACGACAGCGCCGACCGCCTCATAGCCACGGGCACCGTCTACGACGCCTTCGGCCGCACCACCACTCAGGCATCGGGCGCAACCGTCGGCTACTACGCCAACGACCTCGTCCAGCAGCAGACCTCCGGCACCAACCGGCAGACCTGGAACCTGGACGCGGCTGGCCGCCTGGCCGCCTGGACCACCGAAACCAACAACGCCGGCACCTGGACCCAAACCAGCGCCAAGACCAACCACTACGGCAGCGGCGGCGACAGTCCCGATTGGACCAAGGAGGACGCCGACGCCATCACCCGCAACGTCCAAGGCCCGGGCGGGAATCTGGACGCCATCGCCAGCATCACCACCGCCACTTCCGACACCGTCCTGCAACTGACCGACATCCACGGCGATGTCACCGTCCAGCTCCCGCTGGACACCACCCAGCCGCTCACCGCACTCGCCTACGACGAGTACGGCAATGCCGAGGGCGCCACTCCCGCCACCCGCTATGGCTGGCTCGGCGGCAAGCAACGCTCCAGCGAAACGGCCACCGGCGTCACCCTCATGGGCGTCCGCCTCTACGACCCCGCTCTCGGGCGCTTCCTACAAGTCGACCCGATTCCGGGCGGCAACGCCAACGCATACGACTACGTCAACGGCGACCCGCTCACCGGTTACGACCTCGACGGCAACTATGGATGGCACTGGCACTCGCCATGGCACGCTACCCGCTGGGGGCCGCTGCACCACTGGTACAGCAGGGCACGCAGTGGATGGCACTATTACCGGCACCGTGCCAGGCACTACTGGCATCGGGGTCGCACGTACTGGCACCGTGCCAATCGCAACCATTACTTCAGGGCCTGCACGGTGTGGGGTGGCTCCGCCGGAGGAACAGCCCTGACGTACGGCTGGTGGGCCGGTCAAGTCGACTGGGCCTTGACAGGGATCTCCTTCGGCTTTGGATGCGCCGGAGGCATGGCGGGGTACGCATGGAACTGAGAGGTAGAGGTCGCCAAGGAGACGCTTCCACTCGCAAACCAGATCGTATCGGCATCGTCATTGCTTCCATCGTCGGGCCGAGCATCATGCTGTTGGCGCACTTGGCAATCCCAAGAGTGTCCCTCTGGCTGCTCGTTATACCGTCGATAGCCGTAGGGACGGTTCTCACCTCGGCACTGCGCCGACGAGGGCGACGACTCTGCGTCAGACATGAGTGAAGCCCCTGGTAGGAACGGGTCTGCGAAGAAACGTTCCGTACAACCAGAGGCTCCACGTGGCGTCCAGTATCACCTACACCGCCGTGCTCGATGTCCGCAGGGCAACCGCCGAGCATCTCGCGAAGCTGCTGCGCGGGCACCGCGAGCAGCTCAGGACCCGCAAGGGCACTCGCGCGCTCGACGTCTTCAAACAGGCGGTGCTCGTGCTGCGCTGGTTCGTCGACGGCACCCGGCTGGTCCAACTCGCCCGGGACAACGGCATCTCGGTACCGACCGCCTACCGCTACCTGCATGAGGGACTGACCGTACTGGCCGACCACGCGCCCGATCTGTCCACCGCGCTGGAGAGAGCGGCGGCAGCTTCACATCCGGTGCCCGGACGCCACATGTCCTGGCGTCAGGCCGGACCTGCCCGCCGGCAGGGTCGACAGCTCAGAGCCTGTCGGGTGACCTTCGATCGGAAAGCGGACGCGGTCTGGTGCGTGCGATTCCAAGGCGCCGGAAGGTCCTCGTAGCGGAGCTACTAGGGCATTTCGGCAACGCGGGAAGCGTGCGTGCCAGGGCGTGGCCGCCCGATCAGAGGTCACCCGACAGGCTCTCAGGCGGCGACGCGCCTCCGGGGTGCCGGCGGTGCGGTAGGTCACGTTCCGATCAAGGCCACAGTAAGGCCTTGTGGGGTGGGTCACCTCGACATATGGTCCGTATCACTCCAGCGAACAAAGTGTTCGCTGATGGCACATCAGGTGTTCACTCATGACCGACCGATCGATGGCAGACCCCTCCGACGGCGCCGTCAACCACGCCAGCGCCGACGCAGCTCTGGGCGCCCGCATCCGGGAGTACCGGATGATGCGGCGGATGTCGCTGCGCGCCTTGGGGGAAGCAGCTCAGGCCAGCCCCGGGTTCCTCAGCCAGCTGGAGCGCGGGCAGGCGAATGCCTCCATCGGCATGCTGCGGCGCATTGGTGCGGCACTCGGCCTCACCGTGGCCGACCTGTTCGACCAGAACAACACGCCGGGTCCACACGTGGTGCGGCGTGCCGACCGGCCGATGCTGCACACCGCCCCGGGCAGCCGCAAGTCACTCATTTCGCAGCGGCCACTCGGCCATCTGGAGGTGTACGAGGGCGAGTTCGACCCGGGAGCCTCCACCGGCGACGACGCCTACACGCACGGGGATTCCCAGGAGATCCTCCTGGTCCTCAGCGGCGCCGTACGGATCGAACTCGACGACCGCGCCCACGCCCTGGAGGCCGGCGACAGCATCGAGTACCGCTCCTCGGTGCCGCATCGGGTGGTCAACCCCCACGAGGCGCCCGCCGAGGTCCTCTGGATCATCAGCCCACCAACGCCGGACTGACATCACCCTCCCCTCGCTCCCTCTCATCCCTGCTTGTCTTCACCCCGTCCCCCTGGAGACACACATGCCTGGAATCTCACGAAAAATCCTTGGCTGCACTGCTGTCGGCAGCGCCTTGCTGCTGGCACTCACCGGCTGCGCGGGCACCAGCCCCACCGCGACCGACATCGACCTCGGCTCCGGCCCGGCCGTGGCGGGCCAGGTGAAGAAGGGCGCGCTCGACGGCGTCACCCTCTCCTTCGCTTCGTACGGCGGCATCTACCAGGACGGTCAGGAGTCGGCCGCTGTCAAGCCGTTCGCCACCGACTCCGGTGCGCGGGTTCTCTCCGACGGCCCCACCGACTACACCAAGCTCAAGGCCCAGGTCGACTCCAAGAACGTCACCTGGGACGTCGCGGACACCGACTCCATCTGGGCCGAGCGGCAGTGTGGGAAGCTGCTGATGCCACTCGACACCACCATCATCGACACCTCGAAGCTGCCCAAGGACATGGTGGGCAAGTGCTCGGTACCGGCCATGACGTACGGCATGGTGCTGATGTACGACAAGTCCAAGTTCGGCGACAACCCGCCGAAGGGCTGGGCGGACTTCTTCGACACCGCCAAGTACCCCGGCAAGCGCGCCATACCCGGCGTGCCCTCGGACGCGGCCCCCGGCCCTCTGGAGGCGGCACTGCTCGCGGACGGGGTCGCCCCCGACAAGCTCTTCCCGCTCGATGTCGACCGCGGGCTGAAGAAGCTCACCAGCGTCCGCTCCTCGCTGGTCTTCTGGGACACCGGTGCCCGCTCCCAGCAGCTGCTGGAGTCCGGTGAGGTCTCCATGGCGATGGTGTGGACCGGCCGCGCGTACGCAGCGGTCAAGAATGGCGCGAAGTTCGCCCCGCAGTGGAACCAGTTCATGCCGATCTCGGACTCTCTGACAGTCCCCAAGAACGCCAAGAACCCCAAGGCCGCCATGGCGCTGATCAACTACTACCTGGGCGCCGAGCAGCAGGCCAAGCTCACCGAGCTGACCTCGTACTCGCCGATCAACTCCGACGCCAAGCCCAAGATCGACCCGGCCACGACGGAGTACCTCACCTCCACCCCCGAGCGCCAGGCGCAGGCCCTCAAACTGGACAACGCCTGGTGGGCGAAGAACCAGGAGCAGGTCATCCCGAAGTGGTCCGACTGGCTGGCGCGATAACCCATGACCGCCCTGATCGAGATCGCCTCCCCGGCCGCGGCCGGCCGGCGCCCCAAGGGCGCCGACGGCCGGTGGGGGTGGCTGCTGCTGCCCGCGCTGGTGCTGCTGGCCGTGCTCTTCCTGGTGCCGCTGGGACTGATGGCCTGGCGCAGCGTCAGCGAGCCGACCCCCGGCGCGGGCAACTACTCCTGGTTCCTCACCAGCGACGTCGCCCTCGCCACCCTGGTCCGCACGCTGACCGTCGGCGCCGTCGTCACCCTGGTGACGCTGGTGCTCTCCTACCCGTATGCCTATCTGATGACCGTGGTCAGCCCGCGGAAGCGGATCTGGCTCACCCTGCTCGTGCTGCTGCCGTTCTGGACCAGCCTGATGGTGCGCACCTTCGCCTGGGTGGTGCTGCTCCAGGACAGCGGCGTGATCAACCAGTTGCTCGGCACCGTGGGGCTGGGGCCGCTGCACCTGATCCGCACCCCCACCGGTGTGGTGATCGGCATGGCCCAGGTGCTGATGCCGTTCATGGTGCTGCCGCTGTATGCGGTGATGAGCGGCATCGACCGGCGACTGCTGGACGCCGCGCAGGGCATGGGGGCGCGCCCGGCCACCGCGTTCCTGCGGGTCTTCGTGCCGCTGTCGCTGCCCGGTGTGAGCGCCGGCGCGCTGACCGTGTTCATCACCTCGCTCGGCTTCTACGTGACACCGGCTCTGCTGGGCTCGCCCGACCAGGCGCTGATCTCGCAGCAGATCTTCACCCAGGTCAACGGGCTGCTCGCGTGGGGCCGGGGCGGCGCGATGGGCATGATGCTGCTGGCGGTGACGCTGGTCCTGCTGGGGCTGGTAGGTATCGTCCTGCGATTCACCCGCACCCGTGGAGGTGTCCGATGAGGACCGGGCCCGCGCGGATCGCGCTCTGGGCGTTCGGCGTGCTGGTGGGCCTGTGGCTCATCGCGCCGACGCTGGTGGTGATCCCGCTCAGCTTCACCGACAAGGCGTCCCTGGTGTTCCCGCCGAGCGGCTGGTCCACCCGCTGGTACACCAACTTCTTCACCGACCCCCGGTGGACCGACGCACTCTTCTCCTCGCTGCAGGTGGGCGCCCTGGTCGCGGTGGTGGCCACCGTGCTGGGCACCGCCGCCGCGATCGCGCTCACCCGGTCCGGCTCGCGCTGGGTGAAGGCATCGTACGGGCTGCTGCTGGCACCCATGATCGTGCCGACCGTGGTGGTCGCCATCGGCGTGTACGCGCTCTTCCTCCAGTACAACCTGCTGGGCACCCTGCTCGGCTTCATCACCGCCCACACCGTGCTGGCCCTGCCGTTCGTGATCATCCCGGTGACGGCGAGCCTGCGCGGCTTCGACCGGCGACTGGAGGACGCCGCACTGATCTGCGGCGCCACCCGGTGGGGCGCCATCCGGCAGGTGACGCTGCCGCTGATCGCCCCCGGAGTCGTCTCGGGCGCTCTCTTCGCCTTCGTCACCAGCTTCGACGAAGTCGTGGTCTCGCTGTTCATCCAGAGCCCGTACCTGCAGACCCTGCCGGTCAAGATGTTCGCCAGCGTGACCCGGGACACCGATCCCACCATCGCCGCGGCCGCCACCCTGATCATCGTCTTCACCACGGTGCTCGTACTGGCCGCCACCTTCGCCACCGCCAGGAGGAACCGTGTCCGCTGAGCCCAGCCTCATCAAGGCGCGCGGAGCCCGCATCGAGTTGGCGCAGGTGCGCAAGGAGTATGCGGACTCCGTCGCCGTCGACGACGTCTCCCTGGTCATCGAACCAGGCGAGTTCATGACCCTGCTGGGCCCCAGCGGCTCCGGCAAGACCACCACCCTCAACATCATCGCCGGGTTCACCGCCGCCACTTCGGGCACGCTGACCATCGACGGCGTACAGATGCAGGACCTGCCGCCGCACCGGCGCGACATCGGCATGGTCTTCCAGCACTACGCGCTCTTCCCGCACATGACGGTGGCGGAGAACGTCGCCTTCCCGCTCAAGCAGCGCAAGATACCCAAGGCCCGCCGCGCCGAAATGGTCGAGGCGGCTCTGGAGACCGTAAGGCTCGGCGGCTACGGCCACCGCAGGCCGCGCGAACTCTCCGGCGGCCAGCAGCAACGGGTCGCCCTGGCCCGAGCGGTGGTGTACGAGCCCAGTGTGCTCCTGATGGACGAGCCGCTCGGCGCGCTTGACAAGAAGCTGCGCGAGTCGCTCCAACTGGAGATCAAGCGGGTGCACCAGGAGGTCGGCTCGACCTTCGTCTTCGTCACCCACGACCAGGAGGAGGCGCTGGTCCTCTCGGACCGCATCGCTGTCTTCAACGACGGCGGCATCCAGCAGGTCGGCACCGCGAGCGAACTGTACGAGAAGCCCCGCAGCCTCTTCGTGGCCGAGTTCCTCGGCGAGTCCTCCACCGTGCGGGGACAGGCCGAGCCGGACGGCGACGACTCCTGTCTGCGGGTCGGAGACCGCACCGTACGCGCCGCCGGCCGACTGGCCGAGGGCAGCGCGGCTGCCGTCGTCGTCCGCCCCGAACACCTGCGGGTACAGCCGGCCGCTGCGCCCGTCGCCCCCGGGGCCAATGCGCTGTCGGCCCGGGTGACCCAGGAGATCTACCTGGGCTCCGGCCGCAAGCTCGAACTCGCCCTGCCCGACGGCACGGTGCTGCTCTCCCGCGAGCAGGCCGACAGGCTGTCCGAGGTCCGCCCCGGCGACGAGGTCACCCTGGTCTGGGACGTCGAGCGGGGCGTCCTGCTCGGTGACTCACCCACCTCCACCCCCACCCCCATCCCCACCCCCGAGGACCGGACTCCGGTCGCCTTCGCAGGAGAGAGCGGCAGATGACCACCACCGCACCCGCCACCAGCCCCACCTTCGTCAACGGCGACGTCTCCTTCTGGTTCCGGGAGGGCGGCATCCCCGCCCGCCGCCCGGCGCTCCCCGGCGACCTCGACGTGGATGTCGCGCTCGTCGGCGGTGGCTACACCGCACTGTGGACCGCCTATTACCTCAAGCAGGCCCAGCCCGACCTGCGGATCGCCGTGCTGGAGAAGGAGTTCGCCGGCTTCGGCGCCTCCGGCCGTAACGGCGGCTGGCTCAGCGCCGAGCCGCCGGGTCAGATGCACCGCTATGCCAAGGCGCACGGCCGGGAGCCGGCCGTCGCCATGCAGCGCGAGATGTTCTCATCCGTCGACGAGGTCATCCGGGTCGCCGCCGACGAGGGCATCGAGGCCGACATCCAGAAGGACGGCTTGCTGCACGTCGCCACCAACGCCGCACAGGAGCGACGGCTGCGCGACCGGCTGCCGTCGCTGCGCGCCGAGGGCTGGGGCGAGGACGACCTGATCGAACTGGACCGCGACCAGCTCGCCGAACGGGTCCGCGTCGCCGACGCCCGCAGCGCCCAGTGGAGCCCGCACTGCGCCCGCATCCAGCCTGCCAAGCTGGTCCGAGGCCTGGCCGACGTGGTCGAGCGGATGGGCGTCGCCATCTACGAGGACACCGAGGTCACCGAGATCCGCCCGCACGAGGCGGTCACCGCGCACGGCACCGTCCGGGCGGATTTCGTGATCCGGGCGCTGGAGGGGTTCACCCCCGGGCTGCGCGGCCACCGCCGGTCCTGGCTGCCGATGAACAGCAGCATGATCGTCACCGAGCCGCTGCCCGAAGCGGCGTGGGAGGAAATCGGCTGGCGCGGCGCTGAGCTGATCGGCGACGAGGCCAACTCCTACTGCTACATCCAGCGCACCACCGACGGCCGGATCGCCATCGGCGGGCGCGGCATCCCCTACATGTTCGGCTCGCACGTCGACCAGCGGGGCGAGACCCGGACCGCCACCCAGCTGCAGTTGCAGGCCATCCTGCGGCAGCACTTCCCGGCCGCCCGGAACGTCGCGATCGACCACACCTGGTCCGGGGTGCTGGGCGTACCGCGCGACTGGTGCGCCACCGTCCATCTGGACGAACGGACCGGGCTCGGCTGGGCCGGCGGCTACGTCGGGCACGGCGTGACCACCACCAACCTCGCCGGACGCACCCTGCGCGACCTGATTCTGCGTCAGGAGACCGACCTCACCCGGCTGCCCTGGGTCGGCCGCAAGGTGCGCGGCTGGGAGCCGGAGCCGCTGCGGTGGCTGGGCGTGCGCAGCCTCTACGTCGCCTACCGCGCCGCCGACCGGCACGAGAACTCCGGTCTGGAGCGCACCTCCGCCATCGCACGCGTCGCCAATGTCATCAGCGGCCGCTGAAAGGAGCCGATCCTCCGTGAACACCACCACCGCCGTCGCCTTCCTCGCCGACGCGACGACCACCGACCTGCCCCCCGCAAGCCTCAAGCCCACCAGCACCACCGGCCAGCAGGAGACCGCCCGCACCCTGTGGGAGTCCCCCGACGGACTGGTGGAGGTCGGCTTCTGGGAGTGCGACCCGGGCCACTTCACCGCCACCCGGGACGGCTACGACGAGATCTGCCAGGTGCTGGCCGGCTCCGCCACCGTCCACACCGATGGCGGCGAGAGCGTCGAACTGCGCGCCGGCTCCACCCTGGCGATGCCGGCCGGCTGGCGCGGCACCTGGCAGGTGCACGAGACGATCCGCAAGGTGTACGTGGTGCGCACCCACCGGGCCGACGCATGACCCTCGTGCTGCACGGCGGCCGGGTATGGACCGGTGATCCGCAGCGGCCGCACGCAACCGCCGTCGCCGTGGCCGACGGCCGGATCACGGCCGTCGGCTCCGACGCCGAGGTCCGGGAGGCCGTCGGCCGGCCGGCCGAGCTGTTCCACCTGGCCGGCCGGACCGTCGTGCCGGGCCTCCAGGACGCGCACATCCACCCCGTCTGGGGCGCCCTTGAGGCCCTGCGCTGCGACCTCACCAGCGCCACCGACACCGAGCAGTGCGTCGTGGCCGTCCGGGAGTACGCGATGGCCAACCCCCAGCAGCCGTGGATCCGGGGCGGCGGCTGGGGCATGGACTGCTTCCCCGGGGGCTGGCCCACCCGGGAGCTGCTGGACGCGGTCGTCCCGGACCGGCCGGTCTTCCTGCCCAACTCCGACCACCACTCGGCGTGGGTCAACTCGGCGGCGCTGGACCGCGCCGGGATCGACGCCGGCACGCCTGACCCGGCGGCCGGGCGGATCGAGCGCGACGCGACCGGCCGGCCCACCGGGGTACTGCACGAGAGCGCGATGGACCTGATGGCCCGAGTGCTGCCGCCGGACACCGTCGAGGACCAGCTCGCGGCGCTCCACCATGCGCAGGCCCACCTCTTCCGGTACGGCATCACCGGCTGGCAGGACGCCATCGTCGGCGCCTACGGCGGGGCCGGCGACACCCTCGCCGCCTACCGTCGGGCCGACGCCGAGGGGCTGTTGAAGGCCCGGGTCACCGGTGCCCTGTGGTGGGACCGCGACCGCGGCCTGGAGCAGTTGGACGACCTGGTGGCCCGGCGCGGCGAGCCCGGCCGCCGGTTCCGGGCCGGAGCGGTGAAGGTGATGCAGGACGGTGTGCTGGAGAACGGCACCGGCGCCCTGCTGGAGCCGTACCTGGACTCCTGCGGGTGCGCCACCGGCAACCTCGGCCACTCCAACGTGCCCGCCGAGCTGCTCTCGGAAGCGGTGACCCGGCTGGACGCGGCCGGCTTCCAGGTGCATTTCCACGCGATCGGCGACCGGGCGGTCCGCGAGTGCCTGAACGCGGTCGCGGCCGCCGTCCGGGCGGGCGGGGCGCGCGACCGGCGGCACCACATCGCCCATGTGCAGCTGGTCGACGACGCGGACATCGGTCGCTTCGCCGAGCTGGGGGTGGCGGCCAACGTCCAGTCGCTCTGGGCGAGCCATCACCCGCAGACGGACGAGCTGATCGACCCGCTGCTGGGCACGCGGCGCGCCGAGCGGCAGTACCCCTTCCGCCGGCTGCTGGAGAGCGGCGCCCGGCTCGCCGGGGGCAGCGACTGGCCGGTCACCACGGCCGACCCGTGGCAGGCCATGCACGTCGCGGTGCACCGCACCGAACCGCCCGGTTCGGCGCATGCCGACTGGCCGGGCGCCGACCGCCCGTTCGGGCCGCGGGAGCGGCTGGAGCTCAACGACATCTTGCGCGCCTACACCGCGGGCTCGGCCTGGGTCAACGGCAACGACAACGAGGTCGGCTGCCTGCGCGAGGGCATGGCCGCTGACCTGGCGGTCCTCGACCGGGACCTCTTCGGCCCGGACGCGGACCTGGCCGGCTCACGGGCGGTGCTCACCCTCGTCGCGGGGGAGGCGGTGCACGCGGAGTGAACGCGGCTGGCGGCCTCCGGAGCCGTCCGTCTGCGCGGCATCCCATGGGATCGGCGACGACGTGCCTCGGAGCGAGCGGTCCATGGCGACCCGTGCGGCTGGACGGGGCCGTCGCCGCCGGTGTTCCTACGGCACCGGGCTTGCGGAGAGCCGGACTTCGGAGGCGGGTGGCGGCGCGGCCGTGTGGGAAGGTTCGGTCACGGCGTGTGCGCTCTCCTCGGGTGCCGGCGGGCGGAGGAAAGCCGTCAGCGATTGAGGTCCGGCACAGGCACGCCGAGTCCGTCGTACGCTCCGGAGCGACATCGGCGACGAGACCATCGTGAACGCCCCGGGCCGGGGCAGCCTCGAAGAGAGCCTGCGGCCCGGGGAAGATGAGAGGGACGGCATGGGGGCAGCACGCACGGTGATCGGCTGCCGCGCACCATCCTCCGCCGTCACGGAGAAATCTGCCGTACCCCGCGCCCCAGGTCCATCGAGGTTTTCTTAAGCGCAGCCGCAGCTCCGCTTCATGCCCGCCCCTGCGGAAGGGGCCGGCCGCCCTTCGGTACGGGCGACCGGCCCCTGGAACCGCGGGTGCGATCAGTCTCCGCTCTCCTGCGGCGGGGTGTCCCTCTGCCGCGCCCTGCCGGCCCCTGCGGCAGCACAACGTTGTACTGGCCGTTGACGGTACGCGGCACTCTCTTACGGAACATTGGCAACGCCAGTGGCCGGGGGTGTCAGTCCGTGCGAACGCTGAGCAGGTCGCCGGGCTGGCAGTTCAGCTCGCGGCAGAGCGCGGTGAGGGTGGAGAAGCGGATCGCCTTCGCCCGGTCGTTCTTCAGAACGGAGAGGTTGACTACCGTCACCCCGACCCTGGCTGCTAGTTCGGACAGGGTCATGCCGCGCTCGGCCAGTAGCCGGTCCAAGTGGACCTGAACCCGATGTTCTTCCTCCGGCGGCATCAGACCAGCCCCTCGGTGTCGGCGCGTAGCTTCGTACCGCGCCGGAAGACCTCACCCAGGGCCAGGATGAGGAAGGCGAGCAGGACGTACTCGCCGGTGAAGGTGGCTGAGAAGGGGATCTGATCGGCCATGGTGGTGCCGCTCACCAGTGCCTCCGTGGTGAGCGCCGGCAGCACCGGGGAGAGGACGGCCTGCACCAGCACGGTGAGTCCTATGACGCTCAGGCGACGGGCGTTCTTCGGTACGAAGACGTCGCCGTCGCGCAGGGTCCTGGCCATCTGAAAGAGGAGGGCCAGGACGAGGAGCAGGAGCAGGCTGCCGATGAACTCCGGCAGCGCGAGCAACAGACGCTGGCCCAGGTCGGGATGGGCGAAGACGAGGTCGGCCTGGTGAGTGCCGGTGAGAGTCATACCGTGGCCCGCCACCGCGTCGGTCACGGTGCCCGGTACCCGGGTCGTGGTCTCGACCTCGACCTCGCGGGTGTCCACCGGGTCGGTGAGACTGACCACCCCGAGGACCGGGAGCAGCACCCCGAAGACGCCGGCCAGCAGAGCGGCCAGGCCCAGAGCTGTTTCCAGCAGCCGATTGTCGGTCCGGCTCCACCAGGACTTCGTACCCATGGTTCCCCCTGAGCTTGACAGCACACCTATCGCTTATCGATAGTATCGATAAGCGATAGGTGTGCTGTCAAGCTCAGGGGCGACAGAGGGTCAGGTGGCTTCCCGTGGCTGACGGTGGCGGGCAAGCGGCTGACCGGCTGGATCGCCATCGACGTCGACGCCACCATCATCATCACGGCGGCGTCGAAGAAGGCCGGGGCGGCGGTCACGTTCAAAAAGACGTTCGGGTTTCATCCGCTGGCCGCGTGGTGCGCAAACACCACCGAGTCCCTGGCCATGCTCCTGCGACCGGGCAACGCCGGAGCCAACACGGCGGCCGACCACATCAACGCCCTCACCGACGCCCTCGCACAGATCCCCGGCTCCTCGGCCGCGAAGATCCTCATCCGGGTGGACGGCGCCAGAGCCACCCACGGGCTGCTGGAACACCTCGAAGCACCACCCATCCCTACGTGGTTCAGAACTTCCGCAGAAACGCCCTGATGGCCGACGCGAGCTGCTGCGGCTGGTCCTCCGGGATGAGCGTGTAGCTGTCGGCGATCTCGATGAGCTCGCCCTTGGGCAGCATCTCGGCGAGCCGGCGTCCGTGCTCGGGCGGCATGACCTTGTCCTCGGCCGCCCAGACGACGAGCGCGGGCCGGTCGAAGTCACGCAACTTCTCGGCCCACCGGAGCAGTTCGGTCCTGGGCGGCACCCCGAGCACGTACCTGCGCAGATCGCGGCGGATCGCCGCCGACGTCCACAGCGACCGGAACCACGCGTCCATCACCTCGTGCGGCACCGGCCGCTTGCTCATCCGGCCCCAGGTCATCGGCAGCCGCCGCATCGGCTTCAGCTTCAGCAGGTTGAAGGCTACGTTCAGCCCGCCGGGCATCTTGGCAGAGGCGTAGAGGTTGGAGCCGGGCAGTCCGGGCGGGAAGTTGTCGAACGCCTCGCAGGAGGTGATGACAAGCTTCCCGATCCGCTGATCACGGCCGTCGGCGACGAGAGCCTGAGCCCCGCCCCAGTCGTTCATGACGAGCGTGACATCGGTGAGGTCGAGCGCGTCGAGGAACTCCGCGACCAGCCGGGCAACCCCGAGGATCGACAGATCGGCGTCCGGCTTCATGGGTCTGCGGTGACCGCCGAGCGGCAAGGTCGGAACCACACACCGGTAGTCGGGGCGCAGATCGGCGACGACGTGCCGCCACAGCGAACCGTCCATGGCGACACCATGCAGCAGAACGACGACGGGGCCGTCCCCGCCGGTGTCCTGGTACGCCACCGGACCTGCGGAGAGCTGGACTTCCGAGGCGGGCGGCGGGGCTGCGTGGGAGCGTTCGGTCACGGGGTGTGCACTCTCCTCGGTTGCCTACGGGCAGGGGCGGCGCGCAGTCGACCCTATGCCGACGCGCTCACAAATCGCCAGTGTCCAGGTCCAGATCGAACGGTCCGGGCAGGTGCAGCACGGCCCCGAACGGGTACGGGCCGTCCACCCGCGTGTACCCCAGACGTCCGGGCTCGGCGAACAGAGTCACGCTCCGTTCCACCCGGTCGACCAGCAGATACAGCGGCGCCCCGTACTCGGCGTACCGCCGCCGCTTCACGACGCGGTCCGTTTCGGCGTTGGAGTCGCTGGTGACATCGACCACGAGCAGCGTCCGATCGGGCAGCAGAGCACCCGCGCCCTTGGCCTCCACAGCCGGCACTACGGCGATGTCAGGGACGTACCAGTTCGACGACCCGGGCAGATCCAGGTTCCCCGACCCGGTGACACACCCCAGCTCACGGGCGCGCGGCTTGATCTGATCGCGGATCACCTCGGCCGTGGCCTCGTGATCCCAGGTGGGCCGCACGGGCTCGATGACCCCTTCGACGATCTGGGCACGGTCGCCCCGGATATTCTGGACTGCGTACTTCAGAGCGCGTTCGGGGTCGATGCCTTGGCTGTAGTCGGCAGGCGCGGCGGTCATGTGCCCAGAGTGCCCCGTTTTCGTTCCCCACGACAAGCAGAACCCGCTGTCAGTAGAGCAGGTCCAGCTCGGCACGGACCGTTTTTCCCGGCGGTACGCGGTCCACCACCGCCCACCGGTCGGCCAGCGCCTCCACCAGGATCAGCCCGTGCCCGCTGCCGGAACCGGGCGGCGGCGCCACCAGCTCCCCCGGCTCCGGCAGGCGCCGCTCACCCCGGGCGTCCGTGACCTCGATCCGCAGAACGCCGAGCGTGCGCCGGTCGCCCGGAGCATGCACGAGCCTCAACTCGAAGTCCCGGCCCGGCACCCGGCCGTGCGTCACCGCGTTCGCCGCCAGCTCGGCGACGATCAGCGCGGTCGTCTCGGACGCGTCACCGCCGTACGGGATGCCCCACTCGTCCAGTTGGTGCAGAGCAAGCTGCCGGGCGAGCCGGGCACCTCGGGGCGTGGAACTGAATCGCTGCACGAACACACGTACGGTGAACGGCGCTTGCGGGGACGCGGGTGCTTCCATGCGCCCACCGTGACGGCCGGAAGGACGGTTCCACCAGGTCAAAAACCCGTACGCTGAGTCAGCGTACGGGTACGGAGTGTGGACAGTACGCGTAACAGTCCGTGACCATGGGTGCGTTGTGGACCGGGACGGGCGGGCACGGGAGGTGGCCGGACATGACGGACGGCACGGGTGGCACAGGCGGCACGACGGGTGGGGACGGCGAGCCTGAGCCCTCGGACACCCTGAAGGCGTTCGGCGAGGTGGTCAAGGTCTTCCGCAAACGGGCGCGGCTCACGCAGGAGGAGTTCGCCCCGAGGGTGCGGTACTCGGTGCCGACGGTCGCCTCGATCGAACAGGGGCGCCGGTTCCCACCGCCCGCGTTCGTGGACCGGGCGGAGGACGTGCTGGATGCGTTCGGAGTGATCAGGGCTGCGGCGAAGCACTTGTCGCGGCGGCGGGGGCTGGCGAAGTGGTTCCGACATTGGGCGCAGCTTGAGGCGGATGCGGCCAGCCTGTACACGTACGAGTGCCGATTGATTCCGGGCCTGTTGCAGACCGAGGCATACGCACGGGCGCTTTTCATGAACCAGCTTCCCCCACTGGGTGACGAACAGATCGAGGCTCAGCTAGTGGCCCGGGTCGAGCGGATGGCGCTGCTGACGGAGCGGCCGAACACCGCGTACAGCTTCATCCTCGAAGAGCACCTGTTCTTGCGGCGCTCAGGTGGGGCAGGGGTCACCCGGGGGCTCATCGACCACGCAATCGGGCTCGCCCGACTCCGCAACGTCGAGGTGCAGATCATGCCTCAGGTGCAGGAGAACCACGCCGGACTGGACGGTCCCATGCAGCTGCTGGAGACTCCGGACCACAAGTGGTTCGCCTACGGCGAAGGGCAGGAAAGCGGTCACCTCCATACCGACCCAGCGGTCGTCAGTATGCTCCAGATGCGATATGCCAGGATGCGATCACAGGCTCTCTCCCTGGAGGACTCCATGAGCCTGTTGGAGCGGATGCGAGGAGCAGCATGAGCACCACAGACCTGGCATGGTTCAAGAGCAGCTACAGCGGCGGCTCGGGCGACTCCTGCGTAGAGGTCGCTACCTGCCCCGACACCGTCCACGTCCGCGACTCCAAGGTCGAAGATGGCCCCCAGCTCGCCCTCTCCCCCGCCGCCTGGACCGGCTTCGTCGCGTACGCCGTCCAGCGCTGATCACGTACCGGAGTTGAGCGCACCCATCAGGCCGACGCGAGAGACGCCGCTGGACTGAACGCCTCCGCGGAAGTTACCGAGATCACGTTTCGGCAGCGTGCCTGCGGGGGCGGCGCACCTTGATAGCGTCGCTCCCGCGATTGCGGACCGGTCCCCGCCGGGGTCGTCGCCGCGCCCGTACGGCCGGTCCATGACGGACGGCCGACGAGGGCGAGGCGTGCTGAGGCACGGGGACGTACGCGGCAAGGACGAAGAGGGCCGACGCATGAGCCTCGCGCAGTTGCACTACACCTCTGCCTCTGCGGGGGACGACGGGGTCGGCGCACGGTTCACCGCGGTCGGTGGCGGGATACCCACTCCGGTGCTGACCGAGGCGGAGAAGCTGCTCGGTTACGAGCCTCCGGCCGGGGCGCCGTATCGTCCTACGAACGTCGAACTCCGTTCGTTTCCGGAGACATTCAGCTTCAGCGAGCTCTCCGACGGCAGCCATCTGCTGAGTCGCACTGTGGCACTCGGGGGTTCCGGCGCCGGTCACTTCCACGCGCACGCGGTGCATCTTCCGGCCGGCACGCGCCTGCCCGGCGACGCGCTCCCGATCACGGCGTGGCGGTCGCCGAACTGGGCATCAACCACGCCGGACACTGGCACACCGGACCGCATATCCGCCCTGCCCGCCTCCGTCGCCTTCGGGCAGGAGGCACTCAACGACTTCGCGGTCTCCCGCGGCCCCTGGCTCGCGGCGGTCTTCGCCGATCTGCGCCGCGTGAGCGAGAAACCGTCGTCGGCGCAGCTCGTCCTCGTGGAGCGGCAGAGCGCGGACGTGGCCCGGTGGATCGCGCTGGCCGGAGCCGTACTCCCGCCGGAGCACGCCCAGCGGCTGACGTTCACCACCTACACCCGCCGCCCGCCGCACTCCCCGCACCAGGTCATCGGCGTACTGCCGGACGACGCACCCGAGCCGACCGACCCTGGCTTCCGTGTGCACATGTGTGCCGGCCGCGCTCCGGAGGGTCCGGTGGACGACACCTGGGCGGAGACCGTCGCCCGGGTCTGGCGCAGCCGCGCACCGGAACTGTTCCGGGCAGCGGCCGCGCTGCCGGGCGAACCCTTCGCCGCCGGACCACTCGCCTTCACCGCACTGCACGCAGGCATCGCACTCGGCCCGAACGGGCGTGCCGCAGCAGCCGATTGGGCCGGCGAGCGACCGTACGCGCTGAACGAACAGCAGATGCACCGCCTGGCCACCGCGCTCACGGCACCGGCCGACGACCGCAGCGCCTCCGAATCGGCGTCCGTGGCCCGGCTGCTGGCAGCGCTCGAAGGACGTACCCCTGCCACCACCACGGCGCCGCTCGCCGCACTGCTGGTGACGGAGGCGGTTCGGCGAAACGACGCAGCGCTGGCACTCCCGCCACGCTCGGCGTTCGCCGAACCCGCAATCGTAAAGCAGCTGGCCGACGGACTCGGCCCGGACCTGCTCGCCGAACTCACCTCGGGCGCAACGGAGTCCACCAACGGGGTCACCATCGGGCGCCTGGTGCAGCTGCTCCGGATCACCCGACTGCTCGACATGGACCTCACCGACCAACTCCCTTCAGTCGCACGGCACATGGCCCAAATACTGCTCGCATCTCTGGCGCCGGACAGTGTCCCCGCGCTGCTCGACCTCCTGGACGAACAGTTCGACGTCCGCACGGCGCTCCTCGGCGAACTCGACCAACTCGCCCTGGGCGCCCCGTCCGCCGCCGAGGAGCTCCTCACTCGCGTCGCCCTCCCCTTCACCGGCGCGCAGGCACTGCCGCATCTGCGGATGTGCGCCGAGGCACCCCGCGCGAAGGAGCAGGGCTCCGACCGCATCATGGCGCTGCACACGGTTCTGCGCGCCGCCGGGTTCTCGCCGTTCGCGGAGCCGCTGGTCCTGCGCACCGCCGTCGGGCTGATCTGGGGTGACGCCACCCCGACGGCGGGCGAAGCCAGGCTTCTGCTCGGCGAGTCCGGATCGGACTCGCACCGGACGGCCGGTACGTGGTCCCACCTCGTCGACGCGGCACTCCACGCCCCCTCCGACGACGAGGAGGCGGCGGAACTCGCCCACGATCTGCTGCGCTGCTTCCCTCAGGAGATCGGCACACGGGTCCGCGGTGCGCTGCAACTTCTGGACTTCGCCCGCGACGTCAGGTCCGGCGAGTCGGCGCCCGGCTGGCCCGACCGTGCAAAGGCTCTGCGTGCCCGCGCAGAACCGGTGGAGCCCACTGTGCTGGAGCACGCCTACGGCGCCCTTGCCCACAGTCTGCTCGCGCGGGACCGGCCCGACGCGGAGCTGTACGCGTTCGTGCACAGCGACGACGCGGACCTGATCGCCGCCTACGGCCGGGCAGCCCGCCACGGCGACATCCTGGCCCGGCTGCGCTCCGAACCGGCGTACGTGGCCGACTGTTTCACCGTCTGGAGCGCCCACCCGCACGCGGGCCGGGCCTGGAGCGATACCCGGGCCGCACTGCTGGAGGAGGTGCTGCGTCCGGTGGTGCGCGGCCTGTCCGGCAGCGAGATCACGGCGGTGGAGCGGGCCGTCGAGCGCACAGGGAGCAGCCGCACGGCGGAGGCGTTCCGGGCCTGGAACCGGCCGGGCACGTTCGGCAGACGGCTGGGGAGCCGGCTGACGGCGCGGGTGCGGCGGTCCTAGTAGGGCTTTGTTAGGTACCCCGGATGTTCAGCCAGGGGTAGGGTTGTGATCTTCTTTCAGGTGTGACACCTGAGGAGATGGAAGAGGTCCG